>DAOUTT010000144.1 GCA_030668545.1 Anaerolineales bacterium
CGGATGTTTCGCAGCTCAGCCGAGTATTAAACCGTCTAGAGGCCCTTCCGAATGTCCTCGAAGCCCGGCGCATACGTCCAGGCTGAGCCGCCGGATTGAATGTTATAATTTCGCCTTCAATAACAATGCAGCGATAGATGTGCCTGGGTTCGTTCTACCTTTGGACCTGAGGCGCCGAACGGGAAATCAACCCTGTTACGATTTCGCTATGTATTTCAAGATTCTTAGACTGGACGGTATATGAAAGCAAAATCCCAATCAGAACCCCTTTGGCTTGCATCCGTTTTACTCGCATTAACCGGCGCAGTTGATTCCGCTTACCTGGCGTTCCTTAAGTTTACGGGTACAGTAGCCGCGTGTTCGGATATTGGCGATTGCGAAGCGGTCAACAACAGCAAGTACGCAGAAATCGGTGGTATTCCACTCGCCCTCCTGGGATTACTTGGATATCTCGCGATTCTGGCATTTCTCATCCTTGAAACACAGTTCCCGAGCTGGAGAGATGTCTTGCATTTAGGTGTTTTTGGGTTTACTCTGGCAGGGACGATATATTCAGTTTACCTGACGTATATTGAGATCTTTGTTTTACATGCTGTCTGCCCTTACTGCGTGGTCTCAGCAGTCGTGATGCTGCTTCTTTTCGCGATCAGCATAATCCGCCTGCGAAAACTGGGATTAGATCATTAGAGGAGGTTCCAGAAGGTGCCTCGAATTCGATGCCATTATTTTGATTGTGTCTATCTCGAGGATGGATTTTGCGGAATAGCATCTGTTGAGATTGATCCAGACGAAGGATGCCGGACGTATAAACACATAGGTGAATCACCGGATGATGAAGACTGGGACGATGAGAATCTCGAGGAAATCTGGGATGAGGATGAAGAAGACCTTGACGACGAGGACGATAAGGCCGATGATTGGTTGAATGTTGACGATTAACCGGAAGTGCATTGTTGTTTAGAACATGTGAGTGGCGTTGACGAATCAATTGCCACCCAAAATCGAAAACTAAAAAAGCGCCCTTAAGGCGCTTTTTAGATACGTTATATGGGGGTAACGGGTTACTCTCCCTCAGTCTTTGTTACAGTTTGAACCTTGTGGCTAAGGGTCCGGCTGTAGATATCTTCCAGTTCCTTGCGTTTCTTAGTTGTCGTTTTCACGTCTGCTGCAGAGGTTTCCACATCGTTGTCAGGTCCATCGATGGCTTCTCGCAGAGCAATTTCCATCGCGGTTGGGAGTACTTCTTCGGGTTCGTCATCTAGCTCTTCAACCATTTCCGCAGCCTTCATGCTCAGGCGTACCTGTCGCTTCTGACTATCTACTTCGAGCACACTCACTTCCACTTTTTCCCCGACCTTAACGATTTCACCGGGGTCAGAGACATATTCATCACGCATTTCGCTAACGTGTACTAATCCTGGTCGCTCAGCTCCGATGTCAACGAATGCACCGAATTTTTCAAGCCTGATGACTTCGCCTGAGTATTTATTGCCCGGTCGAATATCCTTCCAATTGAGTGCGACTGGCTTGATCAGCGTGAGGTCTAGGCGATTGGCGTTCGGATCGACTTTAAGAACCCAGACGTCTACTTCGTCACCTAGCTGGACGATGTCTTCTACTCGGTTGATCTTCCCTTTCTTCAATTGCGAGATATGAATTAAACCTTGCTGTTTTAAGCCAACATCGACGAATGCGCCGAAGAGTTCGATTTTGGAAATCTTTCCATGAAGTTTCTGGGCTGGCTTGAGATCTTTCAGTGATTTGGTGGATTGGGGTTCTTCTTTTTCGGTCACGTATACACCTTTCTGGGCCTGCATAGGAGCTTGCAGAGCGGTCAGATTATACCACGGCATTTTTCCCGCCTGGTCTCGGGATTTGGGTCACACGAGTGAGTTATAGCAACGATCAAGGGTTGATCTGCCGCTGCGCCTAGGGTTGAGATGTTTCTTCTTTTTCTGGCGATACTCCCCGGCGGGCAACGAGGTACCAATCGAAAACAGTGTTGAAACGGTCACTAGGGTTGAATAGTGGTCCAACAGTCACACCCTGTACCTGAGCATCAATACCGTAATTATAGATCGGGTAATACATGAGGATCGATGGGACCTGATCCTGGAACCGGTATTGAAAGCTGGTGTATAAATCCGAGCGTCGCCCACGATCTGGTGTTGTGCGCGCCTGCTCAAGCCAAATACTGATATTGCGATCTGAAAAACCGCTGTAATTCTGCCCTGTTTCTGTTTGCGAGTCGTGCCATAACGAGTAAGGGTCAGGGTCCGGGTAACTTCCAAGATCCAACTCTGTGAGGGCGGCTTGATAATCACGCGGTTGGAGGAAATCGTTTAGAAGACTGTCGGATGAGACAGGGACCAATTCAACTTGGATGGCAATCGCTTCCCAATATTGTTTAACCAATTCGGCGATTTGAGTATTTGTATCATCTTCAAGATGGACCAGCTCGAGGGAGAGGATTTCTTCGTCTTTCACACGTTGATATTCAGGTGTTCCCGGTGATGCGCCGGCAGGAAGTTCCCAGCCCTCACTCTCAAGAATTTGGGCTGCCTCGTCTGGATCGAAGGGAAGAGCTTTGATACCCTCGGCAAAAGCCCAGGTGCCAGGCATGATTGGTCCTATGGATTGGACTGCCTGTCCCAAGAAGACTTGATCGATAATCCATTGGCGGTTAATCGCTATGGCTAACGCTCGTCTTACCGTCTTCTCGGAGAGGAAGTCTTTCTCGGGATTCTGTAGATTAAGAAAAATCAAGCCCAGGCGCGGGAGCCGTGCGGAGTGAACATTCATCGAAGGAAGAGATAGGCCTTCGCTCAGGATACTCTCCCCTAGGTACCCAATACCCTTGACCTCGCCATTGTTGTAGGCCTTAAGGGCGTCTTGTTCATTCTCGAAGAGAATGAGTTCGATGCGCTCGAGAAAGGGTTGCTGGCCGTAAAATTCATCGAAGGCTACCAGGCTTACGCCGGTTATTAGGTTTTCTTCCAGGATAAATTGATCAAGGCGAAATGGTCCGGTTCCAATGGGATCTAGGTTGAAAGGATGGTCGATAAGATCGCCTGCGCTCACACCGCGCAGTAGGTGATCAGGAAGTAAGCCGACGGACAGGTAATCTAGAAAGGGCGCAAATGGTTCCGGCAGTTGGAATTGGACACGGCGATCATCCAGTCGGATGATGTTGACCTGGTTCCAGAGCTCGTGGATATCTTCTGGTCCTGGGTAGTTATCGTCCTGAAGTTTGGAATATGTATAAATAATGTCGTCCGAGGTGACGGGTTCACCATCGTGCCAGACAGCATCCTCCCGTAATGTGAAAGTGTAAAGCGTCGCGTCTGCCGAAATCGACCAGGCTGCCGCCAGGTCGGGAACTGGGATTCCACGGGAGTCGAAATGCAGGAGTCCATGGTATATCAACCGATCAATATCACGGTCAGGCTGATTGGAGAAATCAAGGATGGGGTTCAGACGGATGATCTCACCAATTAGCGCTTCGCTGTGGACGCCACCGGTAACCGGTTGGGCAGGCGCCGTGACCTGATCAGGTGTCTGACCGATCAACAAGACGACCACCAGGGCAAGACCACCTATTGCAATAAGTAATTGCCAGCGAATGTTGCGCATAAAGGGATGGGGTAGTTGAAACCGAAGCGGGTCTGAGCGGGGTTATCCGACCAGAATAACAGTCGCCAGGGCAAGAGTGAAGAAAGCGAAGCTTAGACCAATGGTGACATTAAAGAGCAGGCGTTCAATTCCCCGCCGCACATGGAAACCGGCGCCTCCAAAGTCACCACCTCCACCCAGACCTCCAAGACCAGCGCCGCGACTCTGCAGAATAATGATTGCGATAAGTGCGACGGAGACAATCGACAATACAATATTGAGATAGAATTCCACGCAAGTTCCTCCTAGTGTACCTGTCCACCCGAAAGAGAGATGTTTTTCTTAATCAAATGGATATCCGCTCATGATGTCCCATCCAATATCATTGAAAGGGGCATGAACTCATGAGCCGCCGGATTATAGCAGAGGCGTGATGCGCCGACAAGATGGAAGCAAGCCTTGGAACCATCCATTAGGATTTTTCTCCGATCGTGGATCGGAGGTACATCTCGATGAACGGATCGATCTTTCCATCCAGAACCGCATTTGCGTTACCGATTTCAAACTCGGTCCGGTGATCTTTTACCATCTGGTAAGGATGTAAAACATAGGAGCGGATCTGGTTTCCCCATTCGGCTTTGATGTGATCCCCTTTAATTTGGGCCAGTTCTTTCGCTTGTTCTTGGTGCTGGATGTCTAGCAGGCGGGCGCGAAGCACCCGCATTGCGTTTTCTTTGTTCTGCAATTGAGATCGCTCGTTCTGGCAAGTGGCGACGATACCGGTTGGGATGTGCGTAATCCGCACCGCAGTGTCGTTCTTTTGAACGCTCTGGCCGCCTGCGCCTGCGGATCGATAAGTGTCGATGCGCAAATCAGATGGGTTAATTTGGAGTTCTCCTGTGGTCTCGACCTGTGGAAGAACTTCTACTAGTGCAAATGATGTGTGCCGCCTGCTGGCAGAATCAAAGGGTGACAATCGGACTAACCGGTGGACCCCTCTCTCTGATTTGAGGTATCCGTAGGTAAAATTGCCCTCGATGTATATTGTAGTGCTTTTGATCCCTGCTTCCTCACCTTCGCTAGTGTCTAGTATCTCGGTATCGTATTTGTGTGCCTCCGCCCAGCGGAGGTACATTCGCTGCAGCATAGCAGCCCAATCCTGTGAATCAGTCCCTCCGGCGCCTGCATGAATGGCAAGAATTGCGTTCTCCTTATCATATTGACCGGAGAGGAGAGCTTGAGTCTCACGTCGGTTAACTTCATCCTGAAGCTCTACCAGCTCTTTTTCAAGATCGCCGCGTATTTCGTCATCCTCGAGGGAAGCCAGCTCAATAGCGTCGATGGTTCGCTGCTGGAGTGCGTGCCAGCCATCGATATCTCGTTGTAAACGAGCGAGGCTGCGCATCGTCGATTTTGCTTCAGTGGGGTTATCCCAAAGATTCGGGGCTTCAGTGGCTTTTTTGGTTTTCTCTAACCGAGCTTCGCTTTTAGCGAAGTCAAAGCCGCACCAGGAGATCTTGGATTTGTGCTTGAACTTCGTTGAATTGTGCTTGTAAACCTTCCATTGGATAACCTTCCCTTTACAGGAATTCATTCATTTCACGTTAATAGTGTTTGTATGACTTAGATCGCACGTGTTGCAGGGTCAAATAGTAGCGCATCGACGAAGGCTAACGGATTGAAGACTGCGAGATCTTCCAAGCTCTCTCCTATGCCGACATAGCGCACTGGAATACCCAGCGAATCGACGATGGCAAATCCCACACCACCTTTGGCGGAACCATCTAATTTTGTCAGGATGACACCATCCAGGTTAACGGCTTCTGCGAAAGCTTTCGCCTGCGCCAATCCATTCTGCCCTGTAGTTGCATCGAGAACAAGGAGCACTTCATGAGATCCTCCATCGATGACTTTCCGTACGACCCTATAGATCTTCTGCAGCTCGGCTATGAGATTGTGCTCGGTGTGCATCCTGCCCGAGGTATCGATGATTGCCACATCCGTGTTCCTGGCATGCGCTGCTTGACAGGCGTTGTACACCAGGGCGCCGGGATCGCTGCCAGGTTCGGCGGAGATCACATCTACACCAAGACGTTCGCCCCAAATCGATAATTGCTCTTGCGCACCGGCTCGATAGGTGTCCGCCGCTGCCAGAATGACTCCAAGCCCTGCTCTTGTTTGGGCGAAAGCGAGTTTCGCTGCCGTGGTTGTCTTTCCGGTGCCATTGACACCGACGAGAATCATGACATGTGGTTTTTGATGGAGTTCAGGTTCGATTGGGGCGTTCAAACGTTCTATCAATAGACTCCTGAGGAGTGTGTAGATCTCTTAGCACCGTAAGAGCCCCTCAAGGTTGGCAGTCTCCTGAAGTTCCGTCACCAAACTCTGTGTAAGATTCCCTCCCAAATCTGCTTGAATCAGCGCTGCCTCGAGTTCCTCCCAGAAATCTGGCGTCAGCTCCGTTGCCCCCAGGAGAGTAGCAATGCGACCAAAAGTCGATCGGCGTGTCTTCGCGAGCGCAGAGCGCCACTGTTTTGGATCCACAGAGCA
>DAOUTT010000317.1 GCA_030668545.1 Anaerolineales bacterium
ATCGAAGCGCTCTCCTGGGGATAATTGAGAGTGGCTGAGACCGACTCTCCCTGGGAATCTAGACAAGAATCGGCGCACAGTCTGAGGGGTAAGCGAGATTTCAGGTACCAGCACAATCGCGCTCCGCCCTTGCGCCAGGGTCTCAGCAACGGCGCGCAGGTAAAGCTCCGTTTTCCCTGATCCGGTTACGCCATGAAGAAGGATGGGTTGAGTACGTTCTCCGTTCGTAGATTTTTGAATTGTTTGTCTCACATCCTGCCATGCTTGCAGTTGGTCTTGTGTAAGCTTCGGCGGCTCGCTAGCGACGAAGTCCATCCCTTCCAATGGGTCTCGCCATACTTCCGCCTCGCTTAGGCTAATGAGGCCTCGCTCCTCCAGAACAACAAGATCAGCCCGTTTGCCTCCGTATTCAGCATAGAGCCAGCTTACCTCGAGCGGTTCTCCCTCTTCGATCAGTGCTTCCAGGATGCGTCGGCGTCTCTCGGCGGCCTGACCACCTTTACGGCCGATGTTATCTAGATTTTCTAGCGCCTTATCCGGAGGGAGCGCCAAACGCGCGCTACGCACACGGCGGGGGCGAACACGTGGAGGATCGAGAACAGAGTGTCGTTCCAGGATTCCTTTGTGTAGGAGCGCTTGTGCCGCGGGTTGCCAGCGGATACGGGGCAGGGCATGTGCAATCTGCCGGCCGCGAAGATCACCGCGCCGCTTGAGTAAGGCGAGTATTTTTGTCTCCGTGGGTGTCTCGCCATCGGCCTCGGGATCCAGAAGGTGGTAGTGTGAATCGGCCTGTTGGCTGAGGCCAGGAGGAATCATCAGGGTGAGGCAGTCAATCAACGGCGCGTGATAGGCGTCGGCAAGCCACTTTGCCAGATCGAGTTGCGCAGTCGTCAGGACTGGATCTAGGTCAATCAACTCATCAAGGGGTCGCGTGTCGGGGACCGCTGGTGTCTCCGGTATACCGACTACAACACCTTGTACGCGGCGATTGCCAAAAGGTGCGGTAACGAGGTGGCCGAGCGCGATCCTGTCTACCAAGTGGGCGGGTACGTGGTAATCAAATGTACCTTGGACAGGAGGGAGATTTACCGCAACCTCGACGTACATCGGGTTTGTCACTCGGGTGCGGTGTCAGTATTCGATTGTTGATCGGGACTGGTCAGAGGTTGAATCGAAACCCTGGCGATGCGAAAACCGTCGAGGTCTTCAACCCGTAATCGGACGCCATCGATGACGACCACATCGCCCACTTGCGCCAGACGCTCCAGTTTCCCGAGAATATATCCGGCGATTGTGTCGTAATGTGGGTCGATTAAACTGAGGTTAAAGTACTCGTTGACGTCTTCAATTAATGTAAGGCCGTCTATGAGAGATGAGCCATCAGGAAGGGGAAGGATATCCTGCTCGTGATCAAAAGGATCGTTCACTTCGCCTACGATTTCGTCAAGCAGGTCCTCAAGGGTGACGATCCCCGCAGTTCCTCCGTATTCGTCGAGGACGATGGCAATGTGGCGTCGGCGCATGCGGAAGAAGTGTAGTAGGGTGCTCACCCTTGCAGTCTCAGGGATGAAGATGGCATCGCGCATAAGATCACGTGCGCTGCAAGCATTGTCCTTGTTGTCCCTGAGCATCGGAATCAGGTCTTTAAGATGGACGACGCCCAGGATCTGGTCCAGGTTGTCGCCATAAACCGGGAATTTGGTGAAGGGATTTTGCGTGGCGAGATCAAGAATGTCCGTTGCCATGGCATCTGCGGGGACAGCGATCATCTCGGTGCGCGGAATCATCACCTGGCGAACGAGGAGATCGCCAAAGTCGAAAACGGCGTGAAGCATCTCCTCGGCATCGACTTCAACCATCCCCTCAACGGCGCTGGCTCTGACGAGCATTTTTAACTCATCAACCGAATGTACCAACTCATGACCGGATGCGGGTTTAATCCCTACAAAACGTAGGAGCGCATTGCCGGAACCGTTAAGCAGCCAGATGATGGGTTTGAAGATCCGCTCCGTCCAGACTGTCGGCTGGGCGACTACAAGTGATGTCTTCTCGGGGTTTTGTAATGCGATCGATTTTGGCGCGAGCTCGCCGACTACAACATGCAGGAAGGTGATGATCGCAAAAGCCAAGCCAGCGGAGAGGCTGTGGGAGACCGCGCTTTCAATTTCTACCGGGAACCACTCGATAATTGGCATGATGAGACCACTCAGGGCGGGTTCGCCGACCCATCCAAGCCCGAGACTGCCAAGTGTGATGCCAAGCTGTGTGGCGGCGATGAAGCGGTCGGGGTCATCAATGGCTTTTTGGACCCAACGGGCGCGTGTGTTGCCATCGGCTACCAACGTGGCAATGCGCGTACGTCGTACGCTTACGAGTGCAAATTCGGCGGCGACAAAGAAGCCATTGGCGAGAACCAGAAGCAATACGGCGCCTAATCTTAAAATGTTATAGAAAATTTCTTCATTCATTCTTTACCCTGCTAATTTGATGGATGTGCATATGTTAATCGCGGCATCCGTGATTAACCATCTAATGATGACGCACCAACCAGCGCTCTGTCAATGTGAATTTCATGGTTGTCCATAAGTGCGCATCCTGTGTTTACCATCCATCACGCCTGGATGGGTGGGGCGCCGAAGCAAGCGTTAACGATAAATGACGGCGGCGCCATAGCCAACAACAGAATCGAAGTCCATCGTCACATCACCGGAAGTCGCGTGCTGCACGACCTTTGCTTTGTCAGCGCCGAGATCCTGGGCTGCCCAGAGAGCGGCGGCGATTGCGCCACGTCCGCAGGCGAATCCTATTCCCTTCTTTTCTGCGGAGAGAACCCCTTGTGGATCGAAAGCCTCGATACGGGCCAGCACTTCAGAATCGAAGCGCTTGGCAACAGCTTCAGGGTAAAAGTGCGAGAGGTCTGAGCTGGCAATGATAACCGCCCGCGACCCTTCCAGTATTTTCCCAAGTGTATGGCCAACCGCCATAACAGCCTCTAGCCCTTGATCGCGAAGCATAATGGGCAGCAGCCGGAATGGATGATCAAACA
>DAOUTT010000224.1 GCA_030668545.1 Anaerolineales bacterium
AGCGCAGCCATCACCGTCCGCGCGTGCGTCCGAAGAGAGCGCTCAGATCCATTGATCTCCAGATATACAATTCGGGCTGTCGCGAAGTAAATCAACACAAACCCACACAGGGCTAATACGGCAATCCCCAAGGGGAGGATCTGAGGATAACGATCGAGGGTGCGTTTGACTTTTTCCATAAACCGCGCTGAGTATACCAAAAGAATCAAATAGCGCTCCCTGTCGGGAGTACAGATGAATCATCTGCTTGACTCTTATGGGCTATAATCCTTCCTTCGATCAGCGCCCAAGAGCGATGGTTGAAGTAGAATCCATGTCTAGGTATCATTTGTCACTTTATGTAACGAACTGTTGATTCAGACATCTAATTTAATAATGAGATGTTAAATTGACCAAACGAGGTGTTGAATTCCATGCCAATTTATGAGTTTCAATGCGACAAATGCGATCATCCGTTTGAAGAATTGATCTTCAGCGCATCGAAGATAGATGAAGTGCGCTGCCCAAATTGTAAGAGCACTCGAATTCACAAGCAGATCTCGCTCTTCGGAACAACGGGTAGTGGTACAAAATCCGACGCATCCTTCGCTTCTTGCACAACTAGCACTTGAGGGATACCATCGCGTTAAGCTGGCCGTGTGCCAGATATACTCGTAAGAAAACCACAGTAGAGTGGGCTAGAACTACCCAGGTCGCTGCATATATTCTGCGGTGACCTTTTCATTTTTCCTTAGCCGATACCTATTGAAATCAAATAGCATCTGGACAGGCACCCTGACGGCACCCGGAGAAACCTCTGTACCGCTGCTTCCTTTCGGACCTGACGGGGTTTGGAGATCTCCGCTGCGTCAGACCTGCCCAGACGCCACTATGGAGGATATCGCGCGCAACAAATGCTGTCAATTCGAACTGTCGTCTTGGGTGCAATCAAATAGAAGAACCTTCTTTGGCTTAATAACTTGATGCCACTAATGATTTTACGAGGCCAGTCCACCGTGATCGAGATCATGAACAATCCGGGATCTGCATCAAACTCCTCTCCAAGATGGGGAGTTGGGAAGCTCTACTTCAGGTCGCAGGCGCAGCCGGCGCCTTGATGTTTGCACGCATGAACGAATAAATCGATCTTTGCACAGGCGATGAATCGCTTTTTCTTTTCTTCCCCCACACCTCCCGGATCAAACATCAAACTCTCAGCTCATACCAATCATGAAAATCCGAATATGTAGAAATATCGTTATCTCGGACTCTTAATCCCATTGAAACGCAATCCGGAGCAGATTGGGAAGAGCCCGGCTTTGGAACTCGGGCGTATGTGGATTGCATGACTAGCCATTCGGAAGGGGGTGCGGGGGACGATGAAATGATCCCCTGCAGCCCCTTTTGGGGGCGAACGGGGGGGAAAAAAAGTCACAGCAACTCTCGGGCACCAACATCATCGCTGGAATTGTGAACAATTCGAATATTCTTTTCCCGTGCTGATCCCTCTGACAACGATCGATTCGTCTTCACGTCAAAAAGGGATGTCCCTAAGGAACACTTGGCAGTGCTAATGGGAGTTACTCCAACGCTGGCAAGGGATTATTGGTTGTCTGTGGAGTCCGGAAGCTCTGCTTACGGTCACAGGCTTTGAACCTGCAAAAAGTTGGGGGACGGATTAAAAAAAGACACCGCGTATGCGGTGTCGAGAGGCGGAGAGGGTGGGATTCGAACCCACGGAGCCTTTCAGCTCACTCGCTTTCCAGGCGAGCGCGTTAGGCCAGACTACGCTACCTCTCCATTAGTCCTACTGCTCACCTAGTTGTGAGCGCCGCAATTATATCATGGGGATAACGGCAGCTCAGGAAGCGGAAAAACCCAAAGATTGTGATCTTCATGGGAGCGAAAAACAATCACAGAGCCATCTGGAGATGGCTGCCAGTCATTACTTGCAATCGGAAGAGCATCAAGCATGGGATCCGTTAATTCCCATACAACATCTTCATCAACGTCAATCTGCCACAGATAAGCACCCGGAGCATCCAAATCTTGCGGGATCACGAGCAGCTGACCCTCTCCTCGCCAGCGGTAAGCACCGATGAATGAATAGTGGCGCTTTTCGCTGCCATCCATTCCAATGATCCAAAGGCCATTCCGATCGGTTTGGTTCTCAAAAGTCACGAAGAAGGCCAGCCAACCACCTGCGGGGGACAGAAGGAGACTGCGTGGTTTTTCTACTTCAAACAGTAGTCGCCCGCCGCCATCCTCTGTTGAAACCCGCCAAATCCCGGCAGGTCCATTTGGAGACAGACGGCCATAGACGATAATCGCCTCTTCTCCAGAACTCCAGCCTACAAAGTGACCACCATTGACTGTAACAACTTCGCGCGCCGCCCCTCCATCAATTTCTGCCAACCATATCGCGTTTTGGCGCAGGTCCGGATGGCGTATTCCGCTCGACCCGAGCTCCCATGCGATCTGATCACCACTGGGAGAAAAAAAGATCCTTCTTCCCGGTGATGGAACCACCCAACGATCGCCATCCGCCCAACGCTCGATATAAACCATGCTAGCTTCAGGGTATGCCACTAAAGACCAATCTTGTGAATACACACCAATTCGCTTCGTGAGCAGCGTAGGGGATCCGCCCTCCCGGGGGATACTATATAAACCCGGGACCTCACCTTTCTCACCTGCATCGAAAAGCATCACCCATTCTGAATCTGAGGACCAACGAGGATACGGACAGCAATCATCATCGGAGATACGAATTGGAAGCGGCCGATGGCTGTTTCTCGGCAAATGTTCGATGGCGAGAACAGGCTCTGGTGTCGAAATAGGAAATGGAGGTAGGGTTGTACCCCTCACAGGGACATTATCGCTCTCATAGGGGGGGATTGGATAAGCTTGAGCAGCGTCCGCAAACACTCCCAGAAAGACCATAAGGGTCAAACTGAGAAAAACAACGAACAGGCGCTTACCAATCAAATGGCCACGGAGAGGCATAATCATTCACCAATGGATGCCCGAATTGAGTCTCGGGTTGTTCGAATAGATCGGTCCAGCGTCTTGGGTTCTCCATATCCATCTCAAATCGTATGGGTTCCGCCCCGATTAAAGCTAACCGCTCCCAATCTGCTTCAATGAGATTCAGAGGGTTATAGCCAAATGCGTGAGTTTCAGAATCGCGAATCTCCAGATGGATATGCGGGCGAGAAATACAAGTGCGATCCGGGTCTCCGCTTAGAGCCACAACTTCACCGGCAATGACTTTCTGTCCAATCTTCATTTTAGAGCGGACCAACAAATGGCCATAAAATGATGCGTAGCCATTGGGATGGTTGATAAGCAAATTATGTGGACCGGCGCCATGCCAACTATCGACAGAAAACACAATTCCATCGCCAATTGCCCTCACCGGCGTACCGCAGGGAGCTGCCAGGTCGAGACCAAAATGAAGCCCTTGGCCCCCATAATAGACATTGTTCCGGAAGCGATATGCGAATGTCGTATTTCCATACGCTTGCAGAAAAAACCAGGTATCGGGCCCAGGCGGTCCTGCAAAGGGCATGATGAAGGGCCGCTCCTCTTGTGGTGGAGACGGGTCAGCGCTCGCCGCACTAAGCCCTGTGGTTGCCAGGAGCAGAGCGGTGAGCCCCAACATGATGCACATCCGGATTTTATCTCTTACAAACATATCTCTTCCGTTACTTTTTTCGTTCTACCAGTTCCGCTGGACCACGCGGCGGGAATAATTGATCCTGGATCTCTGGCGCGAATCTCCCAACCAAATCGGAAGAAAGCGCGTTTTCCTTGCAAACCTCAGCAAAGAAATCAGCGCTCGGTCGTTTTGTCCGTTCTTGTGTCCTGGGGTCGAGTGCCCAGAGCCCAAATCGCTGAGTCCAACCCTGCTCCCATTCAAAATTATCGACCAGAGTCCAATGGAAGTAACCTTTCACGCGCCAGTTGAAATTCACAGCATGCCATAACTGCTGGAGATGGCTGGCGAGATAGCGTGGCCTGATCACATCCTCACTGTCCTCAATGCCATTCTCTGTGACATAGATCGGCTTTCCATAACCATGTGCCCAGCGAAGTGCATCCCAGAAACCATCCGGTTTGTTGGCGATAAACCCCGTTGGGCTGAGGTCCGCATCATCGGCGAACCCTCCAGCCTGGAAGATCGCCGATGGTTTTGATAATTGGATAGAAACCTGCTCCTTAGTGTAGTAGTTCAAGCCGAGAAAATCCTGTGTTCCCCGAGCCTCAGGAATGCTTTCTCGCATCTGCAGGAACCGAATTTTCCCATCCGTGACCGCTCGAGGGAAGACATCGTTAAACCCGCGGCTTCGAAATTTCGCAATCATTCGGTTGAACGGTAATATTCCTTCCACAGGCTCGAAACCCCGATAATGA
>DAOUTT010000258.1 GCA_030668545.1 Anaerolineales bacterium
ATGCATCTTGTCAAATGGGTTGGCTATTTGCATGGACGTTACGCCAAAGCCATGTTGGTGGTCGAGCAAGATTAAGTTTCGGATGAGTTAGGATTAACCAACGATATGTGGTGGATTCAACGCATCTGTTCTCGCTTGAACTTGAAAACCTGATTTAAACTAAAGAGCTGTCTAATGAGGTCATTAGACAGCTCTTTATCATTTTTATAACCAACCTGCCTGCACTTGGCCGTGCTTCAAGATTCCAACGCCTTCAGAAGGCAATCGCAGACGCGTTCCACCTGTGCTTTACTCAAGGTGCCAGAAAAGGGCAATGCCAGGCTTCGCTGACTGAGGTCTTCTGCCACCGGGAAATCTCCGGGCCGGTAACCGAAACGTTCCACCATATAGTGCTGAAGATGAATCGGCGTAAAGTAAGGACGGGTGGGTACACCCTGCGCATCCATTTGCTCTGCGACTGTCTTGCGATCAATCCCGTCATCGAGGCGCACTACATACACAAACCAACTCATCCGTGAGGTTGAGGGTGTTATTTTCAGCAATTCAACCCCCGCCATCTCGGCCAGTCGAGTGTGATACCAGGCCGCGACTCGCTCACGCTTCTCCAACAGCTCATCTAAACGGCTCATTTGCACGCGTCCCAGTGCAGCGCTCATCTCATCGAGACGATAGTTATAACCAAGGTGAGTGTGATCCAGCCACTTATCGCCGGGTACGCGACCCTGATTCCTGAGCGCGCGAATGAGTTCGGCGGCGTCAACCCTGTCGGTGACGACCATAGCGCCCTCGGCCGTGGTGATCTGCTTATTGGGATAGAACGCAAACACACCGATATCCCCCAGCGTCCCTGTCAGACGGCCCTTATATTGCGCACCGAGCGCCTCGCAAGAATCCTCGATGACCCTCAAGTTATGCTCGGCGGAGATCGCCTGGATCGGGTCGTAGTCAGCCGGTTGCCCGAAGACATCGACGGGCAACAGGGCTCGAAGTCTACCTGAAGCTTCGGTCCCTTTGCGCGGCAGCCAGCGTGAGGCCTTCTTTCCGCCGGCGATTAAATCCGCAGCCGCCTCGGCCATGAGGTCCGTGTTGATATTACCCGTATCAGGATCCACATCAACAAATATGGGAACGGCGCGTTCATAAAGAAGAACATTTGTTGAGGCAACAAAAGAAAAAGGTGTCGTGATCACCCAATCACCGTCAGTGATCCCCAGCGCACGGACGGCGAGGTGAAGCCCCGCGGTGCCCGAACTCACTGCAACGGCGTGTTCCACGCCCACATAGCGAGCGACGGCATCTTCAAATGCCGCGACTTCCGGCCCCATGCTCAGGCGCGAGGTCTGCATCACCTTCGCTACAGCCTCACGCTCTAGATCGGTAATATCAGGGGCTGACATCGGGATGTTCGCCCCCAAAGGGACCGCTGAGCTTCCCTGTCCCGTAGTTCGATTCTTTTTTACGGTTTTCATGATTCTTCTGAGCCTGGAGGCCAGACATCCCCCGCCCGGATCATCTTTCCAGAGGGGACATCCTCTTTTATGACCGCGCTGTTGCCGATGCGTGCCTTAGACCCAACTGTGACATTCAGATTTAACGTCACACCCATCCCGATCAGCACACCTTCATCGAGTGTTACCGCTCCCGCTAGCAGGGCCCCTGGAGCGACGTTGACATAGGCGCCCAGGCGGCAATCATGCGAAACGATGGCTGCCGTATTGATGATAGCGCCAAACCCGACGTCGGTGTCACTTCCTATGTAAGCATGCGGGAAGACCTGCACACCCTGGCCAAGCTGCACTGTAGGTTCGACAAAAGCGGTTGGATGGATGAGGGTCGGAAAGCCGAACCCTGCTTCCAGCAACCTTTTAAATACCTGGATTCGGTTGGTGATGTCCCCAATTCCGCCAACAGCGTTCACAGCAAGACGCACGCCATCTTTTGCCAGCTGGGGGAGTTGATCTCCTCCCCCTATTACGGGAACCCCCATTACATCGGTCCCCTGCTTAAGCCCGTCGTCAATCACACCGACGACTTGATACTGCCCTAGAGAACGGATCAGGTCGATGACCGATTTCCCATGACCTCCGCCTCCGTAAACGACGATTGCGCCAGCATCAATATCCGCTTCCGGTAATTCCATCTCTCCGCCGCCTTCCAGCGCCAGTATCCGGCGCACTACAGATTCTGTTATCAGCGTCTCGCTCGGCAAACTAGTGATGTCTAGCCCGTGATCACGCACCAGGCGTAAAGCGGGTTTCGTGATCCGTAATCCGTCGGGTATCGCGCCTTCGTCGACGTCTGCTGGTGAAGTTTCCTTCTTGGGCGGCGTCCATTTCGAATCATCCGCCAACCAGCACAATCGGTCGCCCGCTCTTAGTAGATCACTTTCCGCGAACTCAAGACCAAGGATAAAGCCCTCGCGAACTGCGGTCACTTCCGTGACCGCCTTCGTGCTCTCAAGCGTGCACAGCGGATCACCCTCCTGAACCTTTTGACCCTCAACAACATGCACCCTGGCAACCTGAACTTCAGGCTCGTTGGGGTTCAAGAGCGGTACGAGGACCTCAATAGGATCGGGCATACTTCTCCTAATTCTGTGAGATTACGGCTGGGCAGAGTGCGCTCGTCAACAGAAGTCGAGCCATGAGATTATGAACGCTACCCATGAATGAGTCTAATCGAGAAATCCCTCGCGGACCAATAGAGAAACCCGTGCTGGAACACTGCTTCAGTTCGCCTCAGAAAGCGCAATGGCCGCTTCAATAATGTCCTCAATCTGTGGGAGCACCGCTGCTTCCAACAGCCCGGCAGCGGGTATCGGCATATCGCTTGCGGCGACACGCTGTGCCTGGAACCCAGCGCCAAGTTCTTCGAGGGCTCGGGCGATGACTTCCGCACCCCAACCGAGCGTCATCGTACCCTCCTCAACGGTCAGCAGGCGCTTCGTGTGGCTCACCGCGCCGATTAGGTCACCCAGTTCAAACGGGGATAATTGTGTGGGGACGATGAGGTCGCTGAAGATCTCATGCTCGTAAGCCAGACGCTTCACGGCTTCACGCGCCAGTTCTGCGGAATATCCATAGGCTGCCAGCGTAATCACCGGCGCCGGTGCGCCGGCAATGCGCAGCCTATAGTTTGGATAGTGATCAGCGCTTACATCGACTTCGAAATCTGACAGTTCATCATGGGCGATGACCGGTTTTGCATAGAGCGCCTTGTGTTCAAGAAACAATACGGGGTCTTCATCCTCTAAGACCGCCTTGCGCAGCAAGTCTCCCGCATCTCCTAACGCTGTCGCCGCAACGACACGTAAGCCCGGTGCACCGAGCAGATGCTTCTCCAGGGACTGGCTGTGCGTTGGTCCGTACCCGCGCCGCCCGCCCATGGGCGTACGCACGACTAGCGGTACCCGCACCTGGTCATTGCTCATCCACCGGAATTTTGCGGCGTGATTAATCAATTGGTCAACAGTTAAGCTGATGAAATCGCCGAACATGATCTCGATCACAGGAAACAGGCCGCGCAGCGCCATGCCAACCCCAACACCAACGATTCCTGCCTCCGACACGGGTGTGGTGATCACATGTTCAGGGTAATCCGTGGATAACCCCCTGGTCACCTTGAACGCACCACCATACGGATCGAGCACGTCCTCCCCGATCACATAGACCCGATCTGATTCCTCCAGGCATGTTCTCAAGCCCCGATTGAGAGATTCGAGGATGGTCGTCATCAGCTTCTTCCCAACGGAGAAGTGAGTGATGCTGGCTCGGCAGCGGGATCGGATTCGGCTTGCTTGAAGGCATCGGCGACCTCAATCTCAACCGATTCCTGAACTTCTCTTTGGTTCGCTTCATCCAACCGTTCGGCATGGATTATGAGGGGGTCTTTTG
>DAOUTT010000009.1 GCA_030668545.1 Anaerolineales bacterium
CGGCTTCGCCATTATGGGCATTGGCTGTATCTAGTTCCTGATCCACTCCGAATCTTCTGCCCTATGAGAAAATGGGTCTCCTTGGCATACTAGGCTTTCCACCATTCACGTTAGAACTCTTCATGATGGTTCATTTTCTGTGGTTTTTTTAGGGTGAACGGCTGCTCAGCAAATCTTTAAATGGTGGACTATTCCTTGCAGAACGATAAAGGGCGATCATAAAGACCGCCCGCATTTCCATCATGAATACCCTCGCCAAATTTTACGTGCTGGGCCATTCATAAAAGACCAGCGAAGTTTTACCGTACCGTCGTTGGTCAAATTCAATTAAATGACTTAGTTTCATTTCTTCGTATTCATCCGGATCAATCTGGGCGATGACCCATGCATCTGGATTCAACCATTCCACCTTGTCGTCGATCGCTTGAACCCCTTTGAGCCACATCCCCTTGTATTGCGGTGGTGCAACGTAGATATAATCAAACGGATCTATCTTAGGCTTGAACTTAAGGTATTGGAAAGCGTCCCGCTGCTCTACATCCGCCTCTTCCTGCAGTTTCGTGTGCTCGAGGTTTTTACGTATTGTTTCAACCGCCCTTCTACTCTCATCGATAAAAAGAACCCGAGCTGCGCCCCTGCTTAGCGCTTCAATCCCAACACTTCCCGTACCAGCGAATAAATCTAAGAACCTCGCCGCGCGAATATCAGAGCCAATGATATTGAATAGTGACTCTTTCACACGATCCCCTATAGGTCGAACATCTTGACCTGGGACCATCTGCAGCTTTCGCCCTTTCGCTTTACCAGCGATCACCCTGATGCCTGCCATTATCGTCTCAACTTGCGCATTATTCTTCCAATTGTATGGCTATGCGCACTCCACTGCGGTGCGAGCGGCTTCCATATTCATTCGCGGTGCGTGTACGGGGACGACGCAGCCGGTGCCAAGAACGACTCCCCGGCCATCTAGAGACTTGAGAGCTTGTTCAGCCTCCTCCTGGACCTGAGCCGGGTCGCCACAAACCATCGTCATCCGCCGAATGCCGCCGCAAACTGCGCCGGAAATGCGCGACGCACCCTCCGCTAAACTTGGCGGAACCTCGCGATCATGCCAATTAACGATCTGCACAGGGTACTTTTCCGCAAGATCGTACATGATCGCTTCGCCATGTAAATGAAGCACATTCAGCCAAAACAGTTCCGCTGCTTCGAAAATCCGATGGTTATAAATATCAGCAAACTTTCGATAATTCTCAGAATCGAAGGTCCGATAGGAGCCATACTGTATGGCATAAAAAATACCATCCACTCCGCGATCTTTCATAGCCTCAATAAAATTGACTGTGGATTGTGTGATGATCTCCAGCCCGGCGATCACCTCTCCCGGCTCTCGGTGGAGATGTTCAAACAATGCATCCCGACCAGCGAGGTTTTTCGCTTGTGAGAGAGGACTAAAGACCGTTTGGATGATTGGTTGAGTTTCTCCGAGTCTCTCACGCAATAACTCAAGACACTTCAACTGCTTGCCAAGACTCCCTTGCTCCGCGTCAAGCACCTCGAGCTTCCGCCAATCCGAAGGCTCCTTGATCACGCGTCGTGTGTAATCCCTGGTCCCCTCGGGATTCCCGTTCCACTCATCCTCGACGCCCCAGTCTAGCAAACAGAAAGAAGAAGCGGGAGTGACTTTAACAAAATCATAGTCATACCGCGCCTGATAGAGGGAAGTGGACTCAGCCAATCCATCTGGTGTTTGATCGTCGACCGGAAAATGACGCCACAAAGCAAACGGAGGACGATCAGCTACGTCTTTTGCGATCGCCGCCTCCAGCCTCTCACGTTTTGAAACCATTAGATGTGTTTCCTCCGCTCGATTTTCTATCGCAGATGCTGTTTGCTCACCCGCGAAAATCTAAAAAAGAAGATTCACGGGCTATTCTCAAGCCCCCTGGTAAATCCCCTCTTATATTAGTCTCCATCTCTCACTGGAGCAAACCTGGTATCTCTTCTGGGTGGTCCGCGGTCATCACACCGGCCGCCGATAGAGCCTTAATTTTATCTTCCGCGGTTCCCTCTCCGCCCTCTACAATCGCACCTGCATGACCCATTCGCTTTCCAGGCGGCGCAGTCTTGCCAGCGATAAAGGCAACAACCTGTTTCGTCATATGGTCGCGGATGTATTCAGCAGCGAGCTCCTCATCTGTCCCGCCGATCTCCCCAATCAAAACAATCTTCTCGGTGTGAGGGTCTGCCTCAAACAACTCCAAGGTATCGACGAACGAAGTGCCGTTGATTGGATCACCGCCGATGCCAACACAAGTTGAGACACCCATCTCGTTCTGCTTGAGAGCATGAAGAACTTCATACGTTAATGTTCCCGATCTTGAGACGACGCCAATATTCCCAGCTATGGCTATATCTCCTGGGATAATCCCGACTTTCGCTGTACCTGGCGAAAGCAGTCCCGGGCAATTCGGTCCGACCAAGCGGACGCCCACTTGATCGAGGTATCGCCTTACTTTCATCATATCCTGGACCGGAATACCTTCCGTAATACACACAATCAAAGAAATCCCCGCATCAGCAGCCTCCAGGATGGCATCCGCCGAAAAGCGCGAGGGGACAAAAATCACACTGGTATTCGATCCAGTAGCTTCAACCGCCGACTTCACCGTATCAAAAACTGGAACCTTCCCCCCCATCACCCACTCCCCTCCCTTTTGGGGCGTCACGCCAGCGACGACGCTCGTGCCGTGCTCAATCATTCGAGCAGTGTGGAACAAACCCTCTCTCCCGGTAATCCCTTGGACAAGCAGCTTTGTACTTTTATCGACTAAAATACTCATGATTCCTCCACCACTTTAGCCGCTGCAATCGCCTTTTGGGCAGCGTCTGCAAGCGAGACAGCAGTTTCCATGTCTGCCTTTGCGAGCAGATGGCGACCCTCCTCCGCATTCGTTCCAACCAAGCGCACAACCATAGGAAGTTTAGTTGGTGTTTTCTCCAACGCTGCCAAGATACCCCGAGCCACCTCATCACCGCGTGTAATCCCGCCGAAGATGTTAAAGAGAACCGCTTTCACATTTGGATCACGTATGATGATTTGAATTGCCGCGGCTACTTTCTCGGCAGATGCACCACCCCCAATATCGAGGAAATTAGCAGGCGAGCCGCCATAATGATGGATCACATCCATCGTTGCCATCGCCAAGCCGGCGCCATTGACCATACATCCAATTTCCCCGCCCAGCTTCACATAGGAGAGTCCATATTTACGCGCCTCTCGTTCCTCCGCGGCTTCTTCATCCAGATCGCGCATTTCGGCGAGTTCAGGGTGCCGGAAGAGGCCATTGTCATCGAGCACCATCTTCCCATCTAAAGCCATCAAACCCTTCTCGCCTGTGATCACGAGAGGATTGATCTCCGCTAAAGTTGCGTCTGTTTGCATAAATGTCTGGTAGAGCCCCTTCGTAATCGACATGAATTCGCGCCAATTCTCGCGGGGCATTTCTGTACAGGCAGCGAGATACCGTGCCTGGTAATCCCGCAACCCAAGCAGCGGGTCGATCCACACCCGTACGATCTTGTCTGGGTGCGTTTTAGCGACCTCTTCGATCTCGACTCCACCTTCAGCCGAAGCAATCATTACCGGACAGCGCCTGGTGCGATCATTTGTGATTCCGAGATAGATTTCAGTTTTAATATCGACTGCCTCATCGATAAGTACTTTCCGAACCGGGAGGTCCTTTATCTTCATCCCCAGGATCTGGGTAGCGGCCTCTTCTGCTTCTTCAGCCGTGTTCACCACCCGGATACCGCCCGCTTTCCCTCGTCCTCCGACGAGCACCTGGGATTTTACGACGACTCTCCCACCGAGCTCCTCGGCGATCGATTTCGCCTCCGACGCGTTCATCGTCATCTGCCCATGGGGGATTGGAATACCATGCTCGGCAAACAATTGCTTCGATTGATATTCATGCAGTTTCATTCGTTCTCCTTACTCTGATAATCTTTAAATACCATGAAGGTTTCTGCCTGTCAGGCCTAATGGCTTATTTAAGGAAACGCGGGGGCAAATCGCATTGCCAGGTGATTATTACTGTCAACAACCCATACTTTGCCGTCAGGTCCAAGCGCAATGCCGCTAATTAGACTGAACTGGGTTTCATCCTGGCCAAATACACCCCCCCATCCAAGCAAGAACTCACCCTCTTGTGTGAAGCATAACACCCGGAAACCCTCTGGGTCAGTGGTGCACAATATATTTCCAGATCCAGCATCCAGGTACGGCTTGTTATCCAGCGATTGACCGTACCAGGCGTCAACACTCCATTCCTGGACAGCATCGAAAGATTCAGGAGAGACTTCAGAGAAGACCTGGATGCGTTGATTCCAGGTATCAGCGATGAATACCCGGTCATCACTTCCGATCGAAATGCCAACCGGCTCGTCCAACAGTCCCGGTAGATACCCAGGACCGCCAAATTGTGTGACAAAGGTCCCTTCACTTTCGAAGACTTTGACACGCTTATTGCCAGTGTCGACAACAAACACTCTACCCTGACTGTCAACGGCGACATCACGTGGTCCCCAGAACGAGTAGGGATCATCCCCCAACCCCTCCTGTCCAAACGACCCTAAGAAGGCGCCGTCAGGCGAGAACCACTGAATTCGATGATTCCAAGTGTCCGCAACGTAAATATTCCCATTCGGAGCGACGCCAAGGCCCCACGGTTCGTTAAATGTCCCTTCTTCTGCCCCTCCCGCTTGGGAATCGCCGAAGCCACCCCAAGTTGTCAAGACCTCACCATCAGCGTTAAATCGCTGGATGCGGTGGTTAAGCGTATCGGCCACATAAAGCGTGCCGTCTGGCCCTATCGCCATATCGCGAGGATGGAACATTTCTCCAGGAGACAACCCCTCGCCACCGATAATCAAATCTGCTC
Source organism: Anaerolineales bacterium (assembly GCA_030668545.1). GTDB lineage: Bacteria > Chloroflexota > Anaerolineae > Anaerolineales > E44-bin32 > E44-bin32. The sequence continues at coordinate 4,944 of DAOUTT010000009.1, forward strand.
CAAGTTCAATGATGGAGTCAGCGTAAGGATCTTCAATTGTTGGCGGGGAAAAGGATGCTGGGGTTACACCATAATCCCAAACTTGCGCGGCGATATCCTTGCGAATATACAATCGCATTCGATCTGAGGGGGTCCAGCGGGCAAGGCTCATATCCTGGCCCTTCCAAGTGCCGTACTCCGTAAAATCACGATCGAGCCAGATCTTCCAAACCGCCGATCTCAGGGCGCTATCGGTGAAAAATGGCTTGATATGCCCCCAAACACGCGAGAGATATTCCACGGTTCCCATCGAGGGCAAAGGTGCGTCGTCCGGCATTTGGTCACGGCTTCTCTCCGCATCTATCGCTGACCATTTAAGATTCCAATAATCCTGATTTGGCCACCACATTCGGATGTACTCAAAACTATAGAAGTGCTCTGCTAGAAGGGGTTCAACGAGATGCCAGTTGTTGTCTCCGACAAGAACAACCGGGTAGTTTAACAATTCTCTAGTTGGATTAGCTCCGTAGAAATACTGGTTGGAATAATCTCGAAGATACCAATTCAAAGGCCAAGAGACATCATCGTCAAAGGCCACTTGTATCCCCAAACCATCCGTCGTGCGGATGGATAGATCCTCGATTTGATCCATGGCCGTCTTAACGCCGGTAGCTGAATGGGCATAGACCAGATATTCGGTTGCATCATCATAGTTAACAAATGCTGCCCGGAATCCAGTTCTGATTGTGAGAATTAAGAGGATCCCCAGGAGGAATACGCCCCCTACGCTGGTAATGATCCGCAAGGAGATACCCTGCGACAATTGGCGAATTGCAATTGCGGCGCCAATTGCGAAAACAACCGCAGCGATGAAACCGCTTGTTGCTCGGAGCTGATCGAGCTGACTTCCCTGGAATGGTGGATTCTCCCCGAATAGCCCTCCCATCGCGCTCAAGAAAGCAAGCAGCATTAAGAAGGTAAGCAGCAAGATCAGCCAGCTACGTTGTTTTTTTAAGCTCTGCCAGTTGATCCTTTCCAAGAATTGGCCTATCCCCCACCCTCCAAAAAGGATCATGGGTAAGGCAATGTGAACGGTCAGCCAGGGCATCTTTTCGCCGGCAAAGGAGTAGCCGATGAGTGAGGTGATCGTCATAAATCCGAGGAAGCCAATAACCGGGAAGGAACCCCCAGAGCTCCCCTCTGGAGCTGGATCCTGATCATCAGGTCGCAAACGAATCCAATACACGAAAGCCATGATCGAGCCAATGGCAGGAAGGAATTCATAGATTGGGATCTGAACGAAAAGATAGTAATACCAGGGCTGTCCGCCGCGTTCGACGCCGTGCTGTTCAAGCCAATATCCTAAAGATCCCACGAGCCCTGAAGCGAGCCCGTCGTCGTTCGTAAAAAGTGTGGTGTAGAAGACGATGAAAATGCCGAAGAAAACTCCAGCAGCGACCAGCCACCTCCGCCAATCCCAAAGCGCACCGATAGCTGCACTAATCAGAAATAGGATGACCACCACTATCATTGTCTGGTTTATTGGGGATGTACTCGTATAGTCTAAGGGGTCCCATCCCAGGAGATTCGCTGGAAGCGCTGCCAATAGGGGAAGTGTCATCGTGCCTACGATGACCAGCAAATCGAGTTCAGGGAAGTCTGTGCGTAAACGTTTACCGAACGCCAAGAACAAGGTAACTGCCATCAAGATCAAACCTAATATAGCCAAGACAAGACCAACCGCAACGAGGGGTGAGCTGGCCGCAGCCCCTACACCCATTGATACGGCTCCTTCGATCGTCGGCTCAAGAGCGTTAGTAATTTCTCCTGATGAAGCCCACCCACCGAACAATGTACCCATTGCCAAGATCCCCCCCAGCGCGGTGAGGATAAGACCGGCAACAAATCCTATCTTTTGGGAGCCTCGCTTCCACGGCATGCGAAGCATGCGCATGGCAAAGAATCCACCCAGAAACACCAGGAGTTGTGCAGTGTAAATGAACGATGTTTCTTTCGTTGTGAAGTGCAGCGCAAGTGAGGCGGATAATAAGTAAAGCCATTTCGCTTCACGTTTTTCGAAGTAGCGAAAAACCGCGTAGAACATCAACAGAGCCATTGGAACAACGAACGCTTCGTTGCGGACGTAGCGGTCGTAGTAGAGCATGTAGGGAGAAAATACCATCATCGCCGCGGCCGCGAGTGTCCCCCAGCGCCCGAGCCACTTACGGAATAATAGAACTAATCCGACCGCAATCACACCGAATAACGCCGCAGGAATTCGTGCCGCAGTGTCGGAAGCACCGAAAAGAAAATATGAGAGGGCGACAGCGTGCATCTGAAAAGTGCCGTGCATAAGTGGATCATGAGAAAATCCACGCCCCTCCGCCAGATACCATGAGAACTGGGTATGCAGGCTCTCATCATGGCTCATTACTCGCGTGTCGAGATCATAAAATCGTGAAAATACTGCCACGCAGAGCAGGAGGATATACAGAGCTACTTCAAGATCAATTCTCAAATTTCGCTTGAGGGTACGGTTCAGCCAGCTCTGATCTTCGTTTGATGAGATCGCTTCTTCCGTCATAGATTCTCCCTCGCCGGAAATGGGCGATAAACGATAATTCTTCGACACCTAGATTCATTGCTCGATGTACTTAGTTATGCTTCAGGAATTGACGAGTCGGTACAATAGCTTGACTTCTTCCCCCTTCAATTCCCTCCACTCGCCTGGCTTGAGATCACCAATTTCAAGATCTGCAAACCGGATTCTAACTAATCTCTTAACACTCAAACCAAGGCTTTTCGCAGTCTCGCGAATCTGACGCTTGTGACCTTCGGTGAGGATCACATGCACCCAGGGCTCTTTCGTATTTTCAACCCACACCTCTGCTGGACGCGTTCGAAAACCGTCCTCCAATACAACCCCCCGTCTCCAAGAATTAATTTGCGCCTGGTCGGGTTTCCTATTTAGAAGAACCCGATATTCCTTCTCATGTTGATAGCGGGGATGTGTTAACCGATTCGTGAGCTCTCCATCATCGGTCATCAAAATCAATCCCTCACTTTCGAGGTCGAGCCGGCCGACGGGAAATATGCGCCGATCCACCTGAATTAAATCGCTCACAGTTGCGCGTCCGCCTTGTGATCGAAGACTAGAAAGAACGCCTCGCGGTTTATTTAGCAAGATATACAAAAACCCTGATTGCAGTTGGATGATTTCGCCATCAACTCGAATCTCAACTTCACCAGGGTTAACCCTCATTCCAAGAATAGCTTTGCTGCCATTCACGGTCACCCGGCCATCCCTGATTAACTCATCAGACTTTCTGCGGGAGGCAACGCCCGCCTGGGCTATAACCTTTTGCAAACGAATGCCATCACCCATCTGCTTCATCCTCAGCGTCAGCGAGGGATGTTCCATTCGCATCCAACTCGCCCATCTCACTTTCGAGATTAAGTGGAGGGAGCTCTTCTATGGAGATTAAACCGAAATGGTTGAGAAAATCAGAGGTTGTAGCGTAGATAAACGGCCGCCCTGGACCATCTGTCCTTCCAACCTCGTCAACTAACCCATGCCTCAGAAGCGTCCTCAATACGCTGTCGGAGTTAACCCCTCTTACAGCGTCGATTTGCGGTCGGGTGACAGGTTCCTGATAAGCGACGATCGCCAGGACTTCCAATGCAGCGCGACTCAACCGTGAAGTTTCTTCCAAGTCAAGAAATCGTTGGACATCTGCTGATATTTCAGGAGCGGTAATAAGCTGAACGCTTCGGGAGACACGTTGAAGGCGAATCCCCCGATTGACGAAAAGCTTATCGAGTTCTTCCAGCGACTTTTCAACCTCACGCGCGGAAGAATCTAATGCGTTCGCGATCTGAGGGATCGAGATCAACTCTGGGGATACAAAAAGCAGCGCCTCGATCCTCGCATTAAGGTCGAGGGCAGACCCCTTCGGGTTCGCATCTGTCTCCAGCGTGCTATAATCGGCCGCGATTTCCGCATCCGAGGATGAATGATTTGAATCACTCACAAAAACTTACCTATCGCACCTTCGCGCTTGCTTCCATTCTAGCCAGCCTGTTTCTGGCTACTCTCGCCTGCCAGATAGATGTAGGGGGGCCAGAACCGCCATATCCACTCATCACTGCCGACGATCAGGTTGCTGATGATGTTACGAATTTGTGGCAGTCTGCATTAGAGAGTGCGCTCGACTCTGGCGAGGTCATGCTCGTCCTCGATGAAAACCAGCTCAATACTTTTGTCGCCAAGAGACTTGCCGCAGAAGATTCTCTCTTACTTGAACCGCAGGTCTTTCTAAGACAGAACGCCATCCAAGTCTACGGATACGTTATCCAAGGGATTATCCGGGCAAATATCCACCTCTCCATATCGCCAATACTCGATCAAGAGGGTAGAATCTCATTTGAACTTACTTCAGCTTCCGTTGGTCCGATGCCTGTTCCGGAAGCAGTCACAAACACGATTTCCGCTATTCTTACAGAGGCTTTCACCGGAACCTTAGGCTCGCTTGCTACCGGGATACGCATTTCATCTCTCGTGATCAACGATGGACAACTTGCGATCGTTGGTGAACTCCGTTAGGCTGGCGGAAGACGATTATACCAGCCGCCTTTTTCAACGACAATGAGCCAATCACTGCGTAGTCAATTCTACCTTCTCATTACATCACTCATCTTGATCCTGAGTTCTTGCGCTCGACCGCAAGCAACCGCAGGAATGATTCAAGTTCTCATACACGTGGATGATTCTGTCGAAACGGTTGAAGTTCCTTCTGGCGCCAGTGTTCAGCAAGCACTTGACTCCGCTGGTGTGATGCTTGGTTCCTTGGATCGAGTGAACCCTCCGGGGTACACCGTCCTCTCCGATGGCGCTGAGATCAAGATCTTACGAGTGCATGAGAGTTTCGAGATCGAGGAAATTATTATCCCCTTCGATCGTCAAACTGTCCGCAATGAAACCTTACCCGAGGGTGAGTCACGCCTTCTACAACCAGGCCAGAACGGCTTACAAGAAATTACATATCGGATATTAATCGAGGAAGATCTGGAAATCTCCAGAGCCCCGGTCAAGAATGTCATTATTACCGAACCCGTACCTGAGATTATCATGATCGGCACTCAGAGCACACACTCACCAGTCACGATTGATGGCAGCCTGGTGTATATCACCAGCGGGAATCTATGGGTCATCGAAGGCAGCAGTGGCAGCCGGCACCCGCTTGTCGTTAGCGGCGATCTTGATGGACGAATCCTCAAGATCTCCCCCGATGGTCAATGGGTGCTCTTTACCCGCGAAACCCCCGAGGAGGATACGATTAACGGACTCTGGGTCGCATCCATGGTTGACTCTGAGTTTGAAATGGTCGACCTGGGAATCCGAAACATAATCCATTTCGCAGACTGGGTTCCTCAGAAACCTTCTTTTACAATTGCTTATTCAACATCTGAATCCAGCCTTGCCTCGCCCGGCTGGCAAGCTAATAACGACTTGGTGATGATCACCTTTACAAGCGCAGGTCGTGCCCTCCGGCCCCGAACAATTATTGAAGCCAACGCCGGAGGTCAGTACGGCTGGTGGGGAACGAACTATATCTGGGGATACGACAGTGACCACCTGGCATATGTTCGCGCAGACAGTTATGGTCTTGTAGACCTCGATAAAAACGAGCTCATCACACTGCAAGAGATCATCCCTTTCCAAACTCTTGGGGACTGGGCTTGGGTTCCCGGACTCGTTTGGGGACGGGACAATCAGACGATTTATTTTGTAGCTCATGATGAGCCTATTGGCCTCGAGAGCCCCCAAGCATCTCCCGTTTTTAATATCGAAGCTCGCACAATGGGGAGCAATCTGAAGCTTACACTTGCGGAGCGAACCGGGATGTTCGCTTACCCAACTGTTTCTGAGATTCTTAGTTCACACACCGCCGAGATCTCGTACCGCGTAGCTTTCCTGCAGGCCATCACTCCACTAGAGAGTCAAGAGAGCACCTACCGCATAGCAGTTATGGATCGCGATGGCAGCAATTTACGCTACTTGTTCCCGCCGTCCGGCGATCCCGGACTGGCACCAACTCTTCCCGGTCCGGTTTGGTCGCCCGGCGGGGATCGAATTGCTGTAATCTATCGAGGAGATCTCTGGATTGTTGATGTCGATACCGGAACTGGCCAGCAGCTGACCGCTGATAGTCAAACGCAGATCATGGATTGGGCACCCTAGTGGCTCATGATTATGAACCGAGGCAAATGTCTCATCTAAATCATGCAAGGAGGCGGCTTTGAGAATTCTAATTACTGGAGGTGCGGGCTTCGTCGGATCTCACCTCTGCGATCGTTTGTTGAAGGAGAGTCATGAAGTTGTCGTTGTTGATAACCTCGTTACAGGGGACATCGACAATATCAGCCATCTCGCTGGGCGAGATGATTTCTCATTTGTCAAATACGATGTATCTAACTTCATCTTCGTTCCAGGAAAAGTCGATGCCGTTATGCACCTGGCTTCTCCTGCGAGTCCGAACCCCACTTCTCCTTATGGCTACCCGCAATTGCCCATTCAGACTCTCAAAGTCGGGTCCCTGGGAACGCACAATGCGCTTGGCGTCGCCCGTGTTCATGGCGCCACGTTCCTGCTTGCTTCCACGTCTGAGATATACGGAGACCCCCAGGAGCACCCGCAGAAGGAGAGCTATTGGGGGCACGTAGATATCGTTGGGCCACGATCGGTATACGACGAAGCAAAACGCTTTGCGGAATCGATCACGATGGCCTACCACCGATATCATGATCTCGATACGCACATCGCTCGCATCTTCAACACCTTTGGACCCAGGATGCGATTGGATGACGGACGAGCAATTCCTAATTTCATCGTTCAGGCGCTCAAGGGCAAACCGCTCACCATCTACGGCGATGGTTCACAAACCCGCAGCTTCTGTTACATCGATGATCTGGTTGAAGGCCTTTACCTTCTGCTGCAATCGGAAGAGAATTTTCCTGTCAACCTGGGAAACCCGCAGGAGATGTCGATTCTCGTACTCGCTGAAGAAATCAATCGCATCGTCGGCAATAAAGCCGGCATTCGGAAAGTCCCTGATGGGCGCGCTCCCTCCGATCCCCAACAACGCCAACCAGATATCACCCGTGCCAAGACAATCTTGAACTGGGAACCTAAAGTCGATCTTGAAACGGGCCTTAAGCTCACAATCGAGGATTTCGAGAAACGTCTATGATGGCGGTCTCACCACGCACACGGCGTGAAATCAACCGCTTTCTAAAATTCTCCGTCGTTGGCGGGATCGGCGCAGTAGTAGATTTTGGGATCTTCAACCTGCTTGCCAACGTACTCGGGGTCGGCAGTATTTTTGCCAGCGTAATTTCATTCTCGGCTGCCGTCACCAGCAACTTTCTCTGGAATCGCTACTGGACTTACCCCGATTCGAGATCAAAACCGGTCACCCAACAGGTCATCCAATTCACCTTGGTCAACCTGGTCGGCCTCGTTATCCGAACTCCCATCTTTGCCTTCTCAGAAGCACCCATGATCCGTCTTTCAGAGAGCCTCATCCAACTTTCCCAATCGATCCTGCCGGAGAGTATTGCTTCTCTCGGATACATCAATGCGACAGTTCTTGGCCGCAATCTCGCTTTAGCCCTGGCCGTGATTGTCGTTCTTTTTTGGAACTTCTTTATTAACCGCATCTGGACATACTCAGACGCTGAATAAACCTTTTGTTTCCAAAGCGTTGAAGAGATTTTTGCTGGTGTGTATAATCAGTAGTGAAGATGGTTCCCGATCCCCTAGATTTTGAGGGCCACGCGCGATCGCACATTCCGCCTTCATCATCAATATGTAATTGGTATGGAAAGTGCACCTGCAACACTGGAGAAGTTAATGGCCACTGAAGCCAGGAAGAAACCCATACCCATTTATACAACCCCAGGGGACTGGTCTGCATTGCTCGTATTCCCCTACATATTCGACCCTGTTGGTGAATGGATCGGATGGATGTCCCCCGATCGTAACGTATTCGATGTGGATGGCGTCTTTGTTGGCTGGTTATCGGATGAGCCTCGGATTCTTAGAAGGCGCATCCTCGAAGGAGATCTCCTTCGGCGAGAGGTTCCCCCTCACCCCGGCCGGGTCCGACCACCCGCTACCGTCCCCCTGCCCCCGATGATGGCCGAACTTCCCTTTGAAATCATTGATGTTCTCGATGAAGAACCTGAGCGTCTTCACACAACGGACACCGGCGAATTCAAGGAAGATATGGATTGACCGACCCATTGAAATCTCCTCTTGATTCAAAAACTGTTCAATCCTCACGAGTAACACTAAGTCAATTGATGCTGCCAGTTCAGGCTAATCTTCGCGGTGATGTACACGGCGGTTGGATTATGAAGCTCGTCGATGAAGCCGGTGCGCTCTCAGCCATGCGCCATGCACAATGCCGTGTCGTCACCATCGCCATCGATCAGATGGCATTTCATAAACCCATCCGAATCGGCGACCTGGTGATCCTGCATGCGGAGGTGACCTACGTAGGGAAGACATCCATCGAAACCAGAGTTCAGGTCCTCGCTGAAAATCCCATTACTGGAGAGAGAACCTATACCAACACAGCTTACCTGGTTTACGTCGCCCTGGACGAGCAGGGGCATCCTGTGCCGGTCCCCAAGCTTATCGCCGAAACCGACACTGAAAAAAAGCGAATGTCAGAGGGTGAGAAACGGCAGATCTACCGGCTTTCTCAACGGAAGAGCTCCGAGGAGCAGCACTTGTGACAAGTAAGATTGAAACCCTTACCGACCTTCTGGCTCAAGCAGGTGCGAAACGCTTCCTTGAGACTCCACCGCCAGAAGATATGGGGCTGGCGGAACACCTTCCCTTCCCCTTCCTGGCAATTGTTGCCCAACAAGAAATGAAATTAGCGTTGCTATTGGCGCTAATTAATCCCAATATTGGTGGTGTATTACTTGTCGGTCCTCGTGGGACTGGGAAGACAACCGCGGTCAGGAGCCTATCAGACCTACTCCCTGAGGTCTCCAGGAGTCGTTGCCCATACGGTTGCCTTCCTGAAGATGTCACTTCAGGCGGTATGGACGAGGTATGCGCGGATTGCGCTCGCCGCTACGCCGAGGGTGATCCACTCACCTATATGGATCGCGTTCGGTTAATAGAGCTCCCTCTAAACGCACGACTTGAGGATGTTGTTGGTGGAATCGATGAACGTGCCGCTGTCCAGAAACGACTGCGTCTAAACCGCGGAATTCTCGCTCGAGCGGATAAAAACATCCTCTATGTTGACGAAGTAAATTTGCTTGATGACGACCTTGTCAACGCCGTCCTCGACGCTTCTGCGCAAGGAATTTACACACTCTATCGCGGAACACTCAGCGCCACCTACCGCGCCCGGTTTGTCTTAATTGGGTCAATGAATCCAGAAGAAGGTCGTCTACGTCCACAGATTCTCGATCGTTTTGGCTTGCGCCTGGTTGTGCGTGGTTTGGATGATCCGGAAGAGCGCTTAGAGGCGTATCGCCGCTCCATCGCTCATCGCAGCAATCCCCGTCAGGTGATCGCTGAATACGAAGAGGCCATATTGCAGGTCCATGAGGAACTGCAATCTGCAAGGGCCGCTCTTCCAAATGTTGAACTTACAAAAGATGCACAAGACTTCGGGCTTCATTTAATCGATGACCTGGGAATCCATTCGCTTCGAGCCGAGATTACGCTTTTTGAAGCGGCACGAGCTCACGCAGTGGCAGACGGACGGGAACAAGCTGAACCAGATGATGTGGAGAAAATTGCCAAGATGGCACTGCGGTTGCGCAGATCCGGCTTTATCGATGACTACCTTTCCTCTCAAATCGATGAGGAGAAAGAGATAAACCGCTTACTTACCAGGCACTCAAAAGCCGGACCGTCGAAGGGAAAGAAACCAAAGAGGTCAAAGTCAAAATCGAAAAAACCGTAATCCAATAATCCAGGGAATCAAATCGGGCCGGCATAGCCGGCCCGATTAAATAGATATAGCAGATGATCAGAACTTACTTCATTTTCTCATCGATGTATGTGACTGCTTCCCCAACGGTAGTTATCTTCTGTGCATCTTCATCGGAGATTTCGCCCCCGAATTTCTCCTCAAAGGCCATGATTAACTCAACCAAGTCCAGAGAGTCTGCTTCGAGATCCTCACGGAATTTCGCCTCGGGTACGACCTTTTCAGCATCCACACCTAACAGCTCGACAATGATAGTCCTGACATCCTCAATTGTATCCGCCATAGTTCGCCTCCTTTTGTGTCTTTGTGGCAAGTTGCATTGTAATCGAGGCAGCGATGTAGTTGCAAGTTGACATGTGCCTCTTACACTTGCTATGATGGCATTCTCACTGCATGGAACACCTGTCTATGAGTAAAGTTACGCCCACCTCCAGCAGAAAATCAGATCACATCCTCATTAACCTTAATGAGGATGTTCAATCCGCTTTGAGAACAGGTCTTGAGTGTTACCATTTTATCCACAACGCACTCCCTGAGATTGATCTTTCAGCGATCGATTTACAAACGACTTTCTTGGAGAAGCATTTAGACTCGCCCTTGTTGATTTCCTCAATGACTGGAGGGACAAAACAAGCTGAAAAAATCAATATTTCTCTGGCCGAGGCAGCGCAAGAGAAAGGGATAGCGATGGGGGCAGGCTCCCAACGTGCCGTGATCGAAGAACCTGCACTCGCAGCAGGGATAAATCTACGACAATATGCCCCCGACATCCTCCTCTTCGCGAATCTCGGCGCAGTTCAATTGAATTACGGGTACGGCATTTCTGAATGTGAGCGAGCCGTCGAGATACTAGATGCAGATGCCCTGATTTTGCACTTAAATCCGCTGCAGGAAGCCTTGCAGCCGGAGGGAGACACTCGTTTCGCTGGGCTTCTAGACAAGATCAGCAAGATATGTCAAAAGTTACCGGTGCCCATCATCGTCAAAGAGGTCGGATGGGGACTCTCAAAAGAGGCTGCATTGCAATTGGTGGAAGCAGGCGTCTCCGCGATCGATGTCGCCGGAGCTGGCGGAACTTCGTGGTCTCAAGTCGAGATGCATCGTGCAAAGTCACCCGAGAGGGCTGCAGTCGCCGCCGCTTTTGTAGACTGGGGAATTCCTACTGCGGATGCGATCCTTGATGTTCGCGAAGCACTTCCAGATATTCCATTAATCGCTTCAGGGGGACTTAGAAGCGGGGTTGATGTCGCAAAGTGTCTTGCCCTTGGCGCCGACCTTGGCGGCATGGCCGGACCGCTGCTCAAGGCAGCAACCAAGTCCACCGAGGCAGTAATTGCACATATTGATCAAGTCGTAGCGCAGATTCGATTAAGTATGTTCGCAACCGGAGCACATGAGATTCAAGCCCTGCGTTCCACCAAGCTGTGGAAGGAGTCCAGAACGTGAATACCGAGCCGGGCGTGTACATCGAGGCGATGCAAACCAAGATCGAAGCGCAACTGAAGGCCTCGCTCTCACACCTGGAATTCAAAAGTACGGCTCTCCTCGTTCAAATGGTATGCCACCATCTTGGTTGGATTACACCGGAAGCGAGCCGGGGAAAACGTCTCCGACCTTTACTCACACTCCTTTGCTGCGATGCCGCTGGCGGCTCATGGCAATCCGCCCTCCCCGCTGCCGGTGCAATCGAGTGGATACATAACTTCTCGCTCATACATGACGATATCGAAGATAGAAGTGAAACACGCAGAGGCCGTGAGACGGTGTGGAAACGTTGGGGGATCGCTCAAGCGACGAACACGGGAGACGCGTTATTCGCATTAGCCCACCTACTAACACACGAATTGCATGAGCAAGGACACGACGCTGCGACCACCCTCTCGGTCCAGAAACAACTTGATAAGGCATGCCTGGATTTAACTATCGGCCAGCATCTCGATCTGAAATTCGAAGAGACTGACGGGGTAACTGAGGATGAATATCTAGAGATGATCGAAGGGAAAACGGCAGCACTGATTGCTGCGAGTTGCGCAATTGGCGCTCTCACCGCCCAAAGCGAACCCTCAAAGGTCGCACTTTTTCAGCA
>DAOUTT010000323.1 GCA_030668545.1 Anaerolineales bacterium
ACATGAAGATATATTCCACGATTGGAAGCATGGAGAGGGAGAAACGAAACGAAACGCTTATAGTTGTCAGGATCGGCACGCCGGCATTTCGCAGTACGTGACGTAGAAAAACGACCCTGGGGAGTAGGCCTTTGCTATAGGCCGTGCGCACGAAGTCCGCCTCATATACATCCTTCAACGCGGTGTAGGTAAGGCGGGTTATATTGGCCATCGGTCGCAAGGCTAGGACAATCATTGGCATCACCATGCGTAGATCCCAACCGAAACCGAAGACTGGTAGTATTCTCACACCTGTTTGTCTATAAATCGCTACAACGGTCCAGATCAGGAACATCGCCGCGACGTAGCTCGGAGTCGAGATCCCGATGATGGATGCATTGATAATGATTACGGATAAGCGTGAGTTGCGGTACAGGGCGGCTACACCCCCGAACAGGATACCTAGAAACGTGCCGAGGGCGAGCGAAGCGAAAAGCAGCCCGAGTGATCTTCCTAGTGCCGGTTGCAGTTCCTCGATCGCTCCGAGCCTGCCACCAAATAGGTCTCCTAGCAGCTGAATGGTGTCATCCACCGCTGCGGGAACTGCCTCGGCCAGCGCTCTATATCCCCCTCTATTTGCGAGGTTTATCGCTAGTACCACAAAAAAAATAACGCCGAGTGTGAGGACAAAGGTGAATACGAGGCGTTGAACCAGGCGGATGATAATTGACCAAGTGATCTGAGATCGGGAGAGTGGTGGGTTTTCAGACGGCTGCATGGTCCCGGCGATTGGATCGCTCATCAGGATGACCTTTCGAGAGTGGAGATGTCAATGACGGTCATTGTCTTCTCTATCAATCTTCGTCGGCTAATTCGAGAGGCGGGAATAGGCTCAACGAGGGATTTAAACGCTAGGGTCTCAGGTCTAGTTAAGGTTTGAAAAATTGCTTTGTTCGCTCCGTGTCGCCGTTGGATAATGTCAGCTAGCAATTTTAGTTGGGTCAATATTTTATCTGCGGATATCGCGATTGACAATGATATTCCATTAATTAAATGATCCAGCGCTACTCTCCACCTGGGTTCATTCACATAAGGCAAGCTGAATCCATGTGGGCTGGATAAACCGTAAATGTGCCTAATTTGATACGACGGGGCAGGGCAAAAAGTTCAAAACCTCCCAGCTTTACGCTCGAAGGTTTATGAGGAAGGAGAAGAGAGCACAGGGTTGGACCGTCTGCCAACAGAAACTGAATGGGGAATTTCAAAAAGTTACGCGCCATGGGTACTCCTCGTTTTCCTTCGACTCTCGAAACTGGCGGGGGTGAGAGTCGTCACAAAGATGGTATGGTAGGGAAATGTTTCAAGGTACATCTTCGGAAAAATTAAGTGCTCAGGGTAGAATGAGAATAGGGGAGCACAGCAAAAGGTTGTAGAGAAGCCAATTTTGTGGCAATCTCCAATTTACATTATAAGCAGCGAAATTATCTAATGGCTCAAAACCAAAACCCCAAAGATAAGCAGCCTCTTCTCAAGGTGGAAGGCTTGAAAACCCATTTCTTCGTCGATGGGAGTATCGTGCGTGCCGTCGATCAAGTGGATCTGGAGATCTTCAGGGGGAAGGTCTTAGGTTTAGTCGGCGAATCGGGTTGTGGCAAGACCGTGACGGCGCTGTCAATCATGGGCTTGATCGATGAGCCCGGGAAAATCATCAGTGGGGATATCATTTTCGATGGCATATCCCTGTTGTCGTTGACGGAAGATGAATTGAATCAGATTCGCGGTGGACGGATCAGTTTGATTTTTCAGGATCCTCAGGCGCGTCTGAATCCTGTTTTCACGATTGGGTCGCAGATCGCGGAGATTTTCCAGGTGCATTATGGAGAACCACGCCAAGCTGCCTTCGACCGTTCTGTAAAGCTCCTCGAGACTGTTGGGATCCCGGACCCATTAGATCGTGTCCATGCCTACCCTCATGAACTTTCCGGCGGACAAGCGCAGAGGGTCATGATCGCCATGGCGCTCGCTCTGGAACCGGAACTCATCATCGCTGATGAGCCTACGACAGCACTCGATGTGACGATACAGGCTCAGATCCTCGATTTGATGCGTGAGATGAGGGGGGAGCATTCGACGGCGATCATCTTGATCACCCATGATATGGCGGTGATCGCAGGGATGGCAGACTGTGTCGCCGTGATGTACGCCGGGCAAATCATCGAGCAGGCTGAAGCAGAGCAGCTTTACAAAAAACCATTGCATCCTTATACACAAGACTTACTCGCCTCCATCCCGTACGGATTGGATGAAGGGCCGCTCTCTTCAATCCCGGGTTCATCGCCGGATCCGAGAAATCTCCCCACGGGATGCCGGTATGCGCCTCGCTGCGAATCACGCGTCGAGTATGGGTTGAAGATTTGTGAAGCGAAAGCCCCTTCGCTGCAGCCTTTCAGTCCCGAACACAGCATTCGCTGCTGGCTGTATGAATCGGCACCGGGACATAAACCACCTCTCTTGAAGAGGTTATGATTTTCTTTTCTCCCCCTAAATCCCCCAAAGCCCCCTCCGCTCTGCTTCGGGGATGCACGCGAGGGGACTGTGGGGGACTTATCATCCCGAGCTCGTCGAGGGACCACTCCCCTTGCGAAGCACTCAGCGCGCAGCATGGAGCACACCCCCCGGAACAAACATCGATCTCTCAGACCAAACTTATTATCAAATCCAAGCAGGGTTAACTCCTCCAATGAAGCGCAAACCATAGCAGGTTGGCCAGAGCCCGGCCGTGGAAGTTGGACCCACATGGAATCGCAAAGGCAGCCCCCCATAGGGGGGTGAACGGGGGGGAAATAAAAGTAACAACAACTCTCGGCACCAACATCATTGCTGACAGTGTGATTATTTTGTAGATGTCTTATCTGAAGGTG
>DAOUTT010000232.1 GCA_030668545.1 Anaerolineales bacterium
GATTGACACCACGCAGCATCAGCGTACGCCCACGCTCATCCTTGAACCATGGTCCATCGATGCAGATAGAAGTCATCGTTCACCTTTCTCGATCGATATGTGCTTGGAGTGCTCGTCCAATTGTGCCCAGTTTACAGCAATTTGGCTATTACGTTAGGTGTAATAGTGCTTTGCGGATTTGCGCATCAATGATAGTGTTGAGTTGAGGCGAATATCGAGGTGAGCATGATAAGGAATGATGATCCTGGAAGGAGTACGCCAATGCATGCCGCAGCTCCAGATGTTGTCCTGAGCTTAAATGGATTACAGAAATCCTATGGAGATCTGGTTGCGGTTAAGGACCTATCCTTAGATGTCTACCGCGGCGAGGTATTCGGATTTTTAGGACCTAATGGTGCAGGAAAAACCACAACCATCAAAATGATATGCGGTTTGCTAAAGAGTGACGCCGGCGAAATCCTGATCAACAACCACTCACTGAAAGATCATTATCGGGAATGTAAACGAAAATTGGGCTTATGTCCCGAGAACCTGGTTATCTGGGAATCTTTGACCTGTCTCGAGCAGTTGGAGTTTATCGGTCAGCAATATGACCTCAGCAGGGATGCTGCCAAAAAGAAAGCCCTGGAATTACTGGATACCTTAGGGTTGATCGAAAAGCGCGATAAATTAGCCAAGGAGCTTTCGAGCGGGATGAAACGCCGCTTGAACATCGCCCTTGCCCTTGTTCATGACCCGGAGATATTGATCCTCGACGAACCTCAAGCCGGACTCGATCCGCAGAGCAGGATTATGGTCAGGGAGTATATTCGTTCACTGTCAAAAAGAATTACGGTGATCTTAACCACCCACGACATGGACGAGGTGGATAAATTGGCAGATCGGGTGGGGATTATCGACAACGGTCAGATGTTGGTGCTCGATACTCCTGAAGGACTCAAAAGCCGAATCGGGACAGGGGATATTCTTGAGATAAAAATCGTGGCAGATCAGGATGATGCATTAGAGAATCTGAAAGTGGTGTTTCCGAAGTCGCTGCGCGATTTTACCTATCAAGATGAGACAATACGCCTTGTTAATATTGACACTCTGGGTGTGCTGCCGGTGTTGTTGGAGGCGTTCCAGCACGCTAACATGGAAATCCTGGATATCACCATCCGCAAGAAAACGCTTGAAGACGTTTTTATCGACCTGACCGGCAGGAGATTGCGGGAATGAGAATAATCAGCCTTTTCAGGAAGACATGGATCGAAAATATCCGCGATTGGAAAATCTTGATCCTAACGTTGACGTTCGCGCCATTGTTCGTGCTGCTCATGTTTTTTTACGTTGGAGAGTCAACACAAAGCCCCTACCGGGTTGTGGTCATCAATCGTGATGTCGGTGTGTCAACCGCTGATCATGGTGATTTCAATGCGGGATCGGACTTGATAGTGGAGATGACGCGCGTGCAAGACTCGGAGGGGAAGAAGATCATTGAAGTAAAGCAAGCGCTGGATATGACTTCAGCCCGTGAGCAGCTGATGAATAATGCTGTCGATCTGGTAGTTGAAATCCCAGAGCGTTTTTCGGAGGTCCTTTTGAGCTATAGCCAGGGGAATCAGCCGGCTCCTGTGGTTGTAAAAACATACGGCGATCCAACGAAAGCAAATTACATCATGGCTGCTGTCTGGAGCGACATGATTACATACGAATATGCAGCAGCCACAGCGGGCATGCAAAGCCCACTGGATATTCAAGTGAATACTGTCAACGGAAAACAAACCTTGAATGAATTTGAGCTTTATGTCCCAGCTTTACTGGTCCTGGCTTTAATCATGTTGATGTTTACCGCTGCCGCCTCCCTTATCAAAGAGAAAGACAAAGGGACCATCATCCGTTTGCGTTTGTCGAATATGACAACATTCGAGTGGCTTATGGCGGTGAGTTTGACACAGGTCATCATCGGCATGCTAGCCTTGGCGCTTACCTTTGCCACAGCAGTCGCGCTGGGTTACCAGACATCAGGTTCATTGGTCGCCGTGTTGATCGTTGGGCTTCTCTCATGCTTATCGATTATCGCCATCAGCCTCATCGTCGCCGCATATTTGCGGACGATTTTTGACCTGTTGACGATTGGTTGTTTTCCTTTTTTTATCCTCATGTTCTTTTCGGGCGGCATGTTTCCGCTTCCACCTTTGCGGCTATTCACAATAGGCGATCGAGCAATAAATATCAATGACCTGCTCCCGACCACACATGCAATAAACGCAATGAGTAAAATCCTTAACTATGGCGCCGGACTGAACGATGTCGTATTTGAGCTGGGTGCTATTATCGTCCTTACGATCGTGCTGTTTGCTTTCGGGATTTGGTTATTTGCCAGACGCCAAATGCAGGCTGTTTCCTAAGTAAATCGAGCCTTACTGGGCTGAGAGTACGCGTCCCCGAGCCCTCATTCGAAATGGCTAAAAATGAATTTCCCGCTGCAAGCGAAAGGGTGATGTCTGTTGGTAGTGTAATTACGCGTCGTCTGCTTGTTGTCCGATAGATGTCCTTCAGTTGGGGCAATTTCATGGTATGAAGGGTTGTGGTAATTGGTGCCCTCGTTCTACAAGCGTGCACAGAGGAGACAGCCCATGGATAATTCAAAACCAACCACCCAGAGAGCGCGAGACTTCGGCTTACCCGATTACTTCGACATGCAGGCGGCGATGGGTCAGACCAAACATGTGGGTGGCTGGACTGCCACCCAGGAGTTAGCGCAGCTTTGCCACCTGCAAGAAGGGCAGGAGAGTCTATATGTTGGTTGTGGGGCTGGCACCGCCGCCACCACGATTGCGATGGAATATAAATGTCACCTCATCGGTGTAGATCTACTTGAGACTATGGTTGAGAGCGCACGCGAATGGGCGCAGCGGCGAGGCGTCGCAGAGCGAACGGAATTCCGGGTTGCCGATGCTCAGGATCTTCCCTTCGAGGACGATCGCTTCGATGTTCTGATCTGCGAGTCGGTCAACACCTTCGTGCCAGACCTAGACAGAGCGGCGCAGGAGTATGTGCGGGTGATAAAATCCGGCGGGTATGTGGGCTTGAACGAAGCGGTGTGGGTCGATGCTCCACCTGAAGCGGGGTCTGAGGTTATGACGGCTCTAACCGGTCAGAAGCTTCGCACTTCAGAAGAATGGATGGCGATGCTCGACAGGGCAGGGTTGATCAATCTCGTCGATCGTGTATATGCGGTTGAGATGAAAAAGGAAGCTCGTGCTCAACTTGGATTTCTTAGTTTTTGGGATTACATGCGGATTCTCGGCCGATTCCTATCTACATTCCTTTTTGATTCGAACACACGGAAACTTATGCGTCTCGCACTCTCTGAGCCGAGGGCGATGTATGACTACATGGGTTATGGATTGTATGCCGGACAGAAGCCAGCTTAGCGGTTGATGGACTGGAGAGTGCACCATGGCAATACAGAATTTATCCACGGAAGATCGAAAGACGATACTTAAATGGTGCCTCCAGGCGGCGTTCGGCCTGGCAGGTTACGCGGCGATACTATTCCTGGCTGCGGGGACTTGGGATTGGGTGTGGGGCTGGGTTTTCATCGGATTGATGGGGATTTTCCTCGCCAGCCACGTCGTGCTCCTGGTGCCCATTAATCCGGATTTACTGGTCGAGCGCGCTGGTGGGTTGCGGCAGGAGGGCGGTAAACGATGGGATCGGTGGTTGGCTGCGTTGGCGGGCGGTGTCTTTCCCATCGCCTCGTGGTACGTCGCCGGATTGGATCTCCGCTTCGCCTGGTCGTCTCCCAAACCTCTGGCGGTTCATCTGATCGGACTGGGATTGGTAGCGTTGGGGTACGCACTTTTCATGTGGGCGATGGTTTCTAATGCCTACTTCTCCGAGGTGGTCCGCATCCAGGAGGATAGAGGGCATCAAGTGGCCACTGATGGACCCTACCGCTTCGTACGCCATCCTGGTTATTCTGGAGCAATCTTGGCATTCTTGGGTACACCCCTGCTTCTGGGTTCATGGTGGGCGCTGATCCCGACCGGATTTGGCGTAGGGGGCTATATTTTAAGGACTGCCCTGGAGGATAAGACACTGCAGCTGGAGCTGGAAGGGTATCAAGCGTATACAGAACAGGTCCACTACTGTTTGATACCGGGTGTGTGGTGAGGTCAGGTTGGGTGGGTCGTTCCGTTATTCGGCTCTCCTCTAAATCTATACTCTATTACCCAGGTAAGGGCACAAC
>DAOUTT010000010.1 GCA_030668545.1 Anaerolineales bacterium
CCTTACGGGCTCCTCGCAATGACAAGCACGGAAACACTTCGTCCCCAGCTGCCATTTCAAGCCCTTCGGCTTCACTCCCCACTCACATCGGTCGAGGGTTTCGCCTCACAAACTGTGTGGGACTTAGCAGGCTAAACTCCGCGAGTAATCCCTACGATGTTGCCCCTGAGGCATCCTTCTCCGAAGTGAGTGCCACTCCCCTGATACGAATTACGCCCCTTAATGTCATTGCGAGCGCAGCGAAGCAATCTCGTTCTTTCAGCCGCTGAGATTGCCACGTCGCCCTTCCGGGCTCCTCGCAATGACAAACACGGAAACAGTTAGTCCCCCGTTGTCATTTCGAGCGCAGCGAGAAATCCCTATTACGATCCTCAGAATTTCACCATGAATAAAAAAGACCTCTTTCCCAGAGGTCAATTCACGCTCAATCTTGATTCTAGCAGGGTTAACGCAAACCTACGTCGCCACTCTTGTTTCAGACTTCATCCGCCGCCGATTGGAGATGAGTCCGACCAGACTGACCCAACCGAGAAAAATGCGAATGATCAACCCGATCGAAGTAACCGCCAGCAAAAACACCGTCGCCAACACAACGATGGCCATCCAGATCGAGAGCGGGCCTCTGCCGTGATAGGTGACCAATTGAGCGCGCAATCGCTGGATAAACTGCACACTGGGATCAACCGGGACAAGGATGTCCGACAGTAGCTCTTCCAACTGTTTTTCGCTTAGACTTGTTTCCATCTTTTTTTATCCCAATTTTTCATCTGTTACAGATCTGGCTGCGGAGCTCTCTTCCTCCAGCCGTTTTGCTTCTTCACGCAGGGCATTCAATGTCCGGTGATACAGGCTTTTAACCGCCCCCTCACTTCGACCCATCACTTCGCCAATCTTCGCGTTCGACATACGCTCAACAAATTTCAGGATCAATAACTGCTGCCGGTCGGGAGGGAGTTGCCGCACGAGTGTCATCAGCAGCTCGGTCTCCTCAAGAGCCATCGCCTCCGATTCTGGGTGCGCGGATACTTCGCTCACCGCTATATGCTGATCCAGCGGGACGATCGGGCGACGACTGCGATCACGGTGCCAGTTCGCAACCAGGTTGTGCGCTATGCGATACAACCAGGCTGTGAAGGGAACTCCTTTATCCTCGAACGTCACCACATGCCGCAGCGCTCGCTGGAAGACCATCTCTGTCAGGTCCTCCGCATCGTGAACGTTCCCCGTCCGATAATATATATAGTTGTAAATCTTCCGGACGTGTCGCTCGTATAGCTCGCCGAAAGCCTCGGGGTCTGATCCCGCTCGCTGCGCCAGCGACATTTCATCCATCGCCGGATCTTTCATGCCGCACCGGTCTTGAATCTTGATCTTCTATAAAGGAGAACACCATTTTCCTTCATTCGTTACCCTTACCAAAGTCGTGATTTCGGAATGATCCCACGCTAACCCTGCTCCTTCAAAATGCCTTCGCAGTATAGCATAGGCCGTCACCAGGGATGCTATAATGCCTCCCTCAATCCCATGCAATCATTAATCTCCTTTGACCTTGAGACCACCGGTCTGGATCCCACTCGCGACGCCATCATTGAAATCGGCGCGGTTCGATTTCGCGGCGACCGCGTCGAAGATGAATGGTCGGAGCTCATCTGCCCCGGCCGCCCGATCCCCCCCGCCATCGTTCAACTCACCGGCATTACGGACTCCATGGTCTCAAGTGCTCCACGGATCACACAGGTTCTCTCCGATCTGGATGCTTTCGTCGGCGACCTACCCATCTTGGGGCATAACATTCAATTCGATCTGGCATTCATGAAACGCCGCGGCTTATTCGAGCTAAATTCCTACCTCGACACCTTCGACCTGGCTTCTGTCATGCTTCCCTCCCAGGGACGGTATGGTCTCCAGGCATTGGCACAGTCGCTCGGCGTACCTGTGCAAGCCGCCCACCGGGCGATAGATGACGCCCACACAACTCGCCAGGTTTTTCTTCAGCTATACGAGGAAGCGCGCGCAATCCCATTCTCTATCCTGGAGGAGATCACCCGCTACGGAGAGGAGATTGAATGGGGAGCCGGCTGGGTCTTCGATCTGGCCTACGGTGAGAGACGCGAGAAAGAAGAACCTTCAAAGGGTGAATTCCCGACCCTGTTCCCAAAAGCACTCATTCCGGAAGATAAGCTCCCCCCATCAGCTGAACCAGAACCACTTGATGTGGAGGAGATTGCCTCTATTTTCGAGCCGGGCGGAGCGATGGCACGCGCATTCCCAGGATATGAAGATCGTCCACAGCAAATCAGCATGGTGAGAGCGGTGGCGGAAGCGCTCTCCGAGAGCAAGCACTTATTGGTCGAGGCTGGAACGGGGACGGGGAAATCGATGGCTTACCTGGCCCCTGCCTTCGCCTGGGCGATGCAAAATGGGCAGCCCGTTGTCATCTCAACCAATACGCTCAACCTCCAGGATCAATTGATCCACAAAGACATTCCCGACCTGAATCAAGCCCTGGGCGCTGAATACCAAGCAGCGGTTCTTAAAGGGCGCGGCAATTACCTCTGCCCCCGCCGCTTCAACACCTTGCGCAGCCTGGGTCCGCGATCATCAGAAGAGACGCGTGTCCTCACCAAACTCCTGCTCTGGTTGACCAACGGCGGCAGTGGTGATCGCAGCGAGCTCAACCTGCCTCGGGAAGAGTCCATTATCTGGGCGAGATTGTCTGCAGATAACGAGGACTGCTCGCTCGAGAATTGCCTTCAACATACTGGCGGGACTTGCCCCTATTACCGCGCTCGTCTTGCAGCAGAGCACGCCCATGTCATCATCGTTAATCATGCGCTCTTATTGGCTGATATCGCCATCGGAAACCGTGTGATTCCCGAGTATCAGCACCTGATCATCGATGAGGCGCATCATCTTGAGTCAGCAACGACAAACGGCCTGAGCTATAGCGTAACGGAAAGGGAAGTGCAACGCGTTCTGCGCGACCTGGGGAGCCGAACAAGGGGGCTCTTGCGGCAGATTTTTGAAGTCGCCCGCGCCTCACTCCCTCCCGAAGGTTCCACGCAGGTCGATCGAGTCATCAGCGCAGTCTCCGACCGAACTGTCGAATGCGTCGAGATGTCCAAGACTTTATTCGGACATATCTCTGAAGTTCTTGAGAATCAGCGTGAAGGGCGAGAGCTGGGGTTCTACGGGCAGCAGATGCGCATCGTCCCCGCTACGAGAACGTTACCTGATTGGGAAAAGGTGGAGATCTCCTGGGAAAATCTGCGCGGCCCGCTCGCCAAGATCGTTGAGAAACTCGCAGAAATGGCGGATGATCTTGAAAGTCTGGCAGAGACGGGGGTCGATGCTGCCGAAAATCTGTCGGTCGCGGCACGCATCGCCCGACGCAGCCTCGGTGAGGTTTATAAACACCTCGAACGGATGATCTTCGAACCGGACCCGGCTGATATATATTGGGCTAATATCCGCCCCCCCGGCGAGCATCTCTCGCTGCATGCCGCACCCCTCGAAGTCGGACCGCTCGTTGAACGCTATCTTTGGTACGAAAAAGAAGCTGTAATTATGACCTCGGCTACGCTCACAACAGCCGGTGACTTCGACTATATCCGCCGGCGATTGTACGCACAGGACGCGGATGAGCTGTCCCTCGGCTCACCGTTTGATCACGAATCATCTACGCTTCTCTATCTCGTGAACGACATACCAGAGCCGGTACAACGACAAGCCTATCAGCGTGCACTCGAAAGCGGATTGATCCGCCTGGTTAAGGAGATCGGAGGACAGACAATGGTCCTCTTCACATCGAATGCCCAGCTCCAGGCCACCGCCCGCGCCTTGGCCGAACCCCTAACAAGTGAGGGTATTCATCTTTTCGAGCAGAGTCGAGGAGCTTCCCGCCACGCCTTATTAGAGAGCTTCCGATCGACCGAGCAAGCCGTCCTGCTCGGCACACGCTCTTTCTGGGAAGGCGTTGACATCCCCGGACCAGCACTCTCCGTGCTTGGGATTGTACGCCTACCATTCGCAGTCCCCAACGACCCCATCATCGCCGCTCGTGCAGACACATACGAATCCCCCTTTGATGAATATATGCTTCCTGAAGCCATCCTGCGTTTCCGGCAGGGTTTTGGCCGTCTGATCCGCACCCGCTCAGATCGAGGCGTCGTAGTGGTCTTCGATCGCAGAATCATCTCGAAATTCTACGGACGTCTGTTTGTCGATTCGCTCCCCCGCTGCAGCGTCAAACTCGGAAGCTTGGCCGAACTTCCGGAAGCAGCGACACGCTGGCTTGGTCTGTAATCGCGCATTGACGCCCCTCGTCGCGTCCGACTATAATCGACACACCAAACCTATATAATTTAGTTGAAGGATGGAACAAATTGATTGATGTCAACGAACTGCGAAATGGTGTGACCTTTGAATTGGATGGGAACCTCTTTAAAGTAATCGAGTACACCCACCATAAACCCGGACGGGGCAAAGCCACGATCCGCACAAAAGTGCGCAACTTGCGCAGTGGTGCCGTCCTTGAAAAATCGTTCACATCAAGCGATCGGGTGCAGGACGTTCGACTCGATTACCGCACCGCCCAATTCCTCTACTACGACGGGAACCTGTACCACTTCATGGACGTGGTTTCATTCGAGCAGCCGGCGCTTGATAGCGATGCGGTGGGAGATGCAGTTAATTACCTCACTGAAAATTTGGAGGTGAAGCTCACCTTCTACGATCAAGAACCGATTGAGCTTGAACTACCAACTGCGGTCGATCTCGAAGTCACAGAGGCGGAAATGGCGGTAAAAGGCGACACTGCCACAGGCGCAAATAAAACCGTTACGATGGAGACCGGCCTTAAGGTCCAGGTCCCTCTTTTCGTCGAGAAGGGCAATAAAATTCGTGTCGATACCCGCACAGGTGAGTACTTGACCCGGGTTTAGATCAACTAAACCGCGTCCCCATCCCTATGATTACCCCTGCCGGCAAAGAATGCCCCTACTACTACGAGGACTTCAATCGAGGTCGATCCATTCAGGAATGCCGTCTGCTAGAAAGCACCCCCGACGGTGGAGAATACACGCCTGATCTTTGCGAAAAGTGTGGAGTTCCCAGGATTAAGATGGCCAACGCCTGCCCCAATATGGTATTGGAAGCGAAGGTTAAACGCAGCTTTCTCGGTCTTCGACGAAGTATCGAAATTGCAGCCTTCTGCACGCAAACACTCCAGGATGTGCCCGAACCAGAAATCGGCTGCGGACAGTGTCACCTCGAATTTCCTGTTTTCAGAACCTCCGCGGAGGAATAATGCTCAAAACAATCCTTCTTGATTTGGACGATACGCTCCTTGATAATAAGATGGAGAGTTTTCTCCCGGCCTATTTCCAGCGGTTGGGAGATTACATGTCGGACATCATCTCTCCAGACGGTTTCATTCGCGAGCTCGTCGTCGGCAGCCAGAAGATGCTAGAAAACACCGACCCTCGCGTGACACTTGAAAAAGCTTTCGCGGATTACTTCTATCCAGCTTTGGAGCTCAACGCAGGCGAAGTTGAAGCTCAGATTTACACGTTCTACAAACAAATCTTCCCCTCGCTAAAATCCGTTACCGGCACGCGCCCTTCGGCAAGGCCCGTTGTGGAGAGTCTTATCAACAAGGGTTTTGAGGTCGTCGTTGCCACTAACCCTCTCTTTCCGAGGGTTGCGATCGAGGAGCGGCTTCGATGGGCAAACCTGGCACCTGAAGAACTCCCTTTCACGATGATCACGAGCTACGAAATCTTCCACTTCACAAAACCCCAGCCAGCGTATTACGCCGAGATCCTCGGTCAATTAGGTCGCAAGCCGCATGAGGTTGTGATGGTAGGAAACGACCCCGGGCTCGACCTCGACCCGGCGCGAGCATTATCCATGCGCGTCTTCCATCTTTCAGACGACCCCGGTGATAAGTACCCCGGCGGAAGTCTAGACGATGTGCTTGAGTGGATAGAACAGCAAGTTGACACCCCCGATCCCGATGAAATCCGCACAGCGCAGGCGATCGATGCACGCTTCCGCGGGCATGCTGGCGCGCTTGCAACGCTTGTTCGTGAGCTCACGGACGACGAGTGGAAACGACGACCCGCAGCGAGTGAATGGGCACCAGTGGAAATCGTCTGCCATCTACGCGATGTAGAGCTGGAGGTCAATCTACCTCGGCTGGCAGCTTTCTCCGCCGCCGAATCCCCCCATCTAAGGGCGCTCGATACCGATCCCTGGGCGGATGAGCGAGATTACATCAGTCAATCCGGACCGGAGGCGTTAAGTGATTTTCTCGAAGCACGGGTGGCACTTCTACAGGAATTGGAGATTCTTACCGAGAACGAATGGGGCAGGCCCGCTCTGCACTCCCTGCTGGGTCCTACTTCTTTGCTCGAGTTGATGGGAATCGCAACGGACCATGATCTCCTGCATCTTGCGCAGATGCGCGCTACGCTCATAGAGATCACCTGATCCAGCACGATGGATTTTCGTTGAGCCCGGTTTAAATTGAATATTCCGGGTTTCCATTTCGAAATTGTAGAGACGCCCTGGTCTTTACGTTGATTGTCAAATAAACCGATTCCCTTCACCCCCTCCCAGCCCACCTTTACACTCCTTCGAGCGAAAGTTATAATCTTTGCATTGGGGGAAGTGCTGGAATTGGCAGACAGGCGTGACTTAGAATCACGTGCCCTTGGGCGTGTGGGTTCAAATCCCACCTTCCCCACTGCGAGCTGTTCGCTTGGCTTGGTCTCATTTTGTAAGATCAAGCCATCATTTTTCCCTCGTAAATATTCATAACTGCCAGGAAGGAAAGTATATTGAAAATCGAAAGACAGGACCTGGAAAACCGCCAAACTGAACTTCAGATTGAAGTCGCTTCGGACCAACTTCAGACGGCAATGCAAGCCGCCGCACGACGCCTCAGCCGAGGGACCAAGATTCCCGGATTTCGCCCTGGGAAGGCACCCTACGAGGTTATCGTGGGGAAATTCGGTGAAGATGTTATCTTCGAAGAAGCACTGGAGCGCCTCGGCCAGGAAATCTATCGTGACGCGCTCGAAGAAGAGAAGATCGAACCCTACGCTCCCGGCTCGCTGGAAGAAGTTATCCGTGAAGACCCGCTCAAGCTTCGCTATATAGTGCCCCTCGCGCCTGAAGTCGATCTAGGCGCATATCGAGAAATTAGGATCCCCTTCGAAGACGCTGAAGTCACGGACGAGGCTTTTGAAGAGGCAATAGAGGAAATTCGTCAGCGACAAGCGTTGATAGAACCTGTCGATCGCCCGGCTGAAGAATCAGATCTGGTGATCATCGATTTGTCCGGCGAACTCCTTGATCCAGAGGATGAGGAAGACGCACAGCTCCTCGACATGAAAGACATCTCCGTCCTGGTCGACCCGGATACCGATGTCCCCACCCCTGGTGTAATGGAGCATCTTCTGGGCTTGGCTGCCGGGGATGAAAAAACCTACGAATACACTTTCCCTGACGACAATCCAAATGAAGATCTGCGAAAACGAGCAGCCAAGTTTCAAATCAAGTGCCTGGAAGTGAAATCCCGCTTCATCCCGGAGTGGTCCGACGAAATGGCGCAAAACCTGGGCGAATTTGAAAGCTTGCTCGATTTGCGAGTGAAGCTTCGCGAGAATCTTCAGAAACAGGCAGAAATGGAGGCGGAAAACCAATACAGGGACGAAATCATGCAGAAAATCATCGAAGGAGCTTCTGTGGAATATCCGCCCGTCGTCCTTCAGGAAGAGACGGAGAACCTCCTGCAAGATCTACGTATGCGCCTGGGTAACCAAAATCTTGCGCTCGAGGATTATTTGAAGATCGAAGGAAAAACGGAGGAAAATCTCCGCGAGGAGCTCGAACCTGAAGCAATTGAGCGCATCATGCGCGGCCTTGTATTAGGCAAGATTGTCGAAGTCGAAGAACTGAAGGTAGAAGATGATGAAATTGACGCTGAGATCAAGCGCCTTGTCGAACCTTTAGGGGCTGAAGCTGATAAACGACTTCTTGAAGCGTTCGAATCCCCCGCAGGGCGTCAACGCATCGCCATGGATGTTCTTACAGATAAGGCAATACGCCGCATAATCGCAATCGCCAAAGGTGAAGCAGAAGAACAGGATGTATCTACTATAGAAGTTAACAGCAAAGAAGAGAATAATGGTATGGATTCTGCACCTGATGTCTCAGGCGCAGATGACATGGGAAAGGAGTAAATATCCAATCATGGATGTAAAAGATCCGCGTTCAATAATTCCAATGGTGATCGAATCGAGCGGGCGAGGCGAGCGCGCCTATGATATCTACTCGCTGCTCTTGCGCGAACGCATCATTTTCCTTGGGACCCCGATAAACGACCAGGTGTCCAATCTTATGGTTGCACAGCTATTGTTCCTCGATCGCGAGGATCCCGACCGGCAGATTAACATGTATATCAATAGCCCTGGTGGTCAGATTTACTCTGGGCTAGCAATCTACGACACCATGCAGCAAGTCCGCTCTCCGATTTCAACAGTCGCTGTAGGCATGACTGCCTCGTTTGGCACGATTCTGTTAGCCGCAGGGACGAAAGGGAAACGCTACTCCCTACCTCACGCAACGATTCACCTACACCAACCCTTGAGCAGCATCCAGGGTCAGGCAACGGATATTGCCATCCAGGCAGAAGAGATCTTGCGTTTGCGTGCAGAATTGAATAATATACTCGTAAGCCATACCGGTCAGCCTCTGGATGTTATCGAGCGGGATACAGAGCGTGATTTCTACATGACCGGAAATGTTGCGCAGGAATACGGCATTATCGACCATATCCTCGAGCCCTATGAAGACGAGGATAAAGAGGAAAAAGAGAAATAAGAGTCTAGGTCTATGCCCAAGAAACAGGAACCACAGGTACCCGAAACACGCCGATGCTCCTTCTGCAGCCGCGATGAGGAGACAATCCATCGCCTTATCGCCGGTCCTGAAGGCGTCTTCATTTGCAACGAGTGTGTTGACCTTTGCCAGGACATCTTAGAGGGTGAAGGAGCCCGGCCATCCGGTGGTCTTTCCTCTTCCGGTAAGCCATCCCTATCCCCTCGAGAAATCTACGACAATCTTGAGGAATATGTTGTTAGCCAGGAGCACGCAAAACGCGTGCTTTCTGTGGCTGTCTACAACCATTACAAACGCATCGCCAACCGCGGCCACCACGATGTGGAATTGGATAAGGCAAATATCCTACTTGCTGGTCCCACAGGAAGCGGTAAGACGCTTCTTGCCCAGACCTTAGCCCGCAGTCTAGATGTACCCTTCTGCATCGCCGACGCCACCGCGCTCACAGAGGCCGGCTACGTCGGTGAAGATGTAGAGAATATCCTCCTGCGTCTGTTGCAGGCTTCCGATTTCAACGTTCAGCGCGCCGAACGCGGCATCGTTTATATCGATGAAATTGACAAAACCGCCCGAAAAAGCGGCGATAACCCGAGCATCACGCGTGACGTCTCTGGCGAGGGAGTCCAGCAGGCGCTCTTGAAAATCATCGAGGGCGCGGTTGTGAACGTCCCGCCGCAAGGGGGCCGGAAGCACCCACAGCAGGAGTTCATCCAGGTCGATACTTCTGATGTTCTTTTTGTCTGCGGCGGCACTTTCACCGGGCTGGCGGATATCGTCGCCGAGCGTGTTGGGCACCGCGGCAGAATGGGTTTCTCCGGTACGGTCACGGACACAATGGCGCAAAAACTCGAGGAGAGCGCCCTTCTACGCTTGGTCATACCAGACGATCTGATGCGATTCGGGATGATTCCAGAGATCGTCGGTCGTCTGCCAGTTGTGACAAATGTTGATCCCCTCGATGCAGAAGCGTTGCGCGCCATCCTAACCGAGCCGCGCAATGCACTCGTCCGGCAGTATAAACGCCTGCTTGAGATGGATAAGGTGGAGCTTGAATTCACCGAAGAAGCGCTCACAGCAGCCGCCCAGCTCGCTCTCGAACGAGAGACAGGAGCGCGCGGCCTACGCGCAATCATCGAAGGTGCTCTGCTCGACGTGATGTACGACATCCCTTCCTGCCCAGACATCAGCCGTGTCTTGGTTGATGAGCAGGCTATTCACCGAACGGGAAAACCCCACCTCTACGATGAAAACGGGGAGGAGTTCCCGATCAGCGACAAGAGCCTGCCCGACGCCGCTTGATCCAATTCACTATCTCAGGTAATAAAAATGAATAGGCTTTCTACTTTCTCTATCGTTGCTTACGATGCGGCTGTGGATGCTTGGGGCATCGCCGTCGCCTCAAAGTTCCCCGCCGTCGGCGCTGTCGTCCCCTGGGCTCAAGCAGGTGCAGGCGCCGTCGCCACACAATCTTATGCCAATACAACCTTCGGTCCGCAAGGATTGGAACTCATGTCGAAGGGCCGTTCTGCTCAGGAAGCTTTGGATGAGCTGCTGGCGAATGACGAGGAGCGAGAGCTTCGACAGGTAGGGATCGTCGATGCACAAGGTCGTTCAGCGACCTTCACAGGCGCAGAATGCTTTGAATGGGCCGGCGGGAAAACCGGTGAGAATTACTGTGTTCAAGGAAATATACTCACCGGTTCGGAAGTAATCGAGCAGATGGCTTCCACGTTTGAGGGGTCGAAGAAAGACCTTCCCGAACGCTTGCTCGATGCGTTGCTTGCCGCCGATCAGGCAGGTGGCGATCGCCGCGGGAAACAGAGCGCGGCGATTTACGTCGTAAAACCCGAAGGCGGATATGGGGGCTTCAATGATCGTTGGATCGATTATCGTGTCGACGATCACGAAGATCCAGTCTCACGCCTGAGGGAGATCCTCGGGCTTCATAGCCTGTACTTCGGGAAAAGTGCATCTGAAGAGGAGCTTGAAATCGACGCCGCAGTCTGCGAAGCTCTGCAGCAAATTATGCAGAATCTGGGCTATGAAATCGAGGAAATCACGGGAGAATATGATCAGAAAACTCAGACCGCGCTCCGCCAGTTCATCGGCAACGAGAATTTCGAAGAGCGCACGGATTTTGACAAAGGCCGCATCGATCAACCGGTATATGAATACCTGCTGAAAAAATTCCGCGGCTGATTTCAAGAGATCGCCGCGCAAAGATCTACGGCTTCACCCGACGCTTCGAACAGGGAACATCACGATGCTAAGACTAAAGCAACTATGAGAAAACTAACGGACATCAAAGGTCTGATTATCGACCTGGACGGCGTGCTTTGGCGCGGGCGGACTTTTCTGGAGGGCGTACCCGAATTCTTTTCATTCCTACGGACCAACTCCATGCCGTTTTTGTTGGTCACAAACAACTCCACCGCCACACCAAAGAGTGTGTTTGATCGCATGGACGGTGCTGGCGTGAAGATCGATCCGGCTGAGGTTTTGACATCCTCACAGGCAACCGCAGCTCACCTGCAGCATAAATTCCCCTCTGGAACCACGATCTACGCCATCGGAGAAGATGCGCTGAAGGGCGCTCTATCCGCTGCAGGATTCCGCCTTCATGACTCAGCCGACGGTGTGCAAGCCGTCGTAATGGGCTTCGATCGAGACATCAGCTGGGCGAAGATGACTGAAGCTTCCATCGCCATTCAATCGGGGGCACTTTTCGTCGCAACCAACCCGGACCTGAGTTTTCCGATTGAGCGCGGACATGCTCCTGGCGCAGGCGCTTTCATCACAGCCGTTCAACTTACAACAGGCGTAGAACCACTCATTATCGGCAAGCCAGAACCCCACCTTTTTAACCTTGCTAGAGAACGATTAGGTCTAACAACCGAGCAGATCCTCGGAGTGGGTGACCGGCTTGAGACCGATATCTTAGGTGCTCAACGTATTGGAATAGCAACCGGTTTGCTTCTCACCGGGGTGACATCGAGTGATCAGGCGGAAGCATCGTCTATCAAGCCCGATTGGATCTTTGATGACCTTCCATCCCTCACGCGCGAGCTCACGAGGATACACGAGTGAAACCGAAGCCATTTTTCTTCGACCTGAGTCTGCCCCAGGTAGAAGCGCACCTGCAGTCACTCGGCGCTGAACGCTACCGTGCCCGACAGCTCTGGGAGGGTATATATAAGAACTTAGCGCCCTCCCCTCAGAAAATTTCCAACCTCCCCGAAAATCTACGCGAACAACTAGAAACAACGCTCGCCTTCTCTGCATTGACTGTTCAATCAACGGTCAGCTCCCAGGACGGCGAAACTGAAAAGGTTCTCCTGGAAACACAGGATGAAAAGGCAATTGAAGTTGTTCTGATGCGTTACCACCGCCGCCATACAGCCTGTATTTCTTCTCAAATCGGCTGTGGCATGGGTTGTGTGTTTTGCGCCACGGGCCAGATGGGCTTTAAACGCAACTTGAGCTCGGGCGAGATCATTGAGCAGGTAATCAGGGTAGCCAGGCAACTTGATGCCCAAGGCGACCGCCTTTCGAATATCGTATTTATGGGAATGGGTGAACCCTTTCAGAATTACGATGCCTCGATGGATGTGATCGACCGCCTGAACGATCCCGAAGGTTTCAACTTCGGAAAACGTCGATTTACAATTTCGACGGTCGGCTTGGTCCCGATGATCGAACGATTTACCCAAGAACATCGTCAGGCGAACCTCGCAATCTCGCTGCATGCGGCTACAAATGCCTTACGTGAACGATTACTGCCGATCAATCGCCGCTACCCGCTGGATATGTTGATGCCCGCATGCCGCTCCTATACGGTGCAGAGTGGACGGAGGATCACCTTCGAATGGGCGCTCATTCAAGGGGTAAATGACGGAGATGAACAAGCTGCGGCACTGGCAGATTGGGTGCACAGAATGAACTGCCACATAAACATCATCCCTCTCAATCCAACCGATGGCTATGAAGGGAAAGCTACTAACCTCGATCAAGTCACACGTTTTCAAAACACCTTAGAACAGGCTGGAATCTCCACAACGGTCCGCGTCCGTCGTGGGATCGATATCCAAGCAGGGTGCGGTCAGTTGGCCGCTGAAAAGCAGAGAAACAACCCCCATTGATGCATCCCCCGACGCCAAAAAAGCATTTGTCTTGTCATTTCCTGACCCGAAAGGTATGATTACATGATGGTCAAGAATTATGTCATCATGCCGTCGATCCTATCGGCGGATTTTTTAAACTTGGGTGATGCAATCGCGGAGTGCGTTGATGCTGGTGCTGATTGGTTACATTTAGATATTATGGATGGGCACTTCGTTCCCAATATTGCATTGGGGCCAGGTTTCGTCGAGGCTTGTAGACGGGCAACAGATCTACCTCTCGATGTTCATCTGATGATTGAAAATCCAGAACGTTATTTAGAGGCTTTTTCCGCAGCGGGGGCGAGTGCAATCAGCGTTCATTATGAGGTCTGCCCTCAGGTACGAAAGACGCTCAGCATGATCCGTGATTTGGGACTGAATGCCGGCATAGCGATTAACCCTGGAACAGCGGTTGATGAGATCAAAGATATTCTCGACCTGGTTGACCTTGTTTTGGTGATGACCGTTCAGCCTGGTTTTGCCGGCCAAAGCTTCATAGAGTCTTCTGTAGAAAAAGTCCGCAGCACACGCAGTTTAATCGAAGCAGCGGGTCTGAACACTCACATACAAGTGGATGGTGGAATTAATTCCAAGACGGCGCCTTCATGCGCCAATGCAGGGGCAGATTATTTCGTCGCCGCAAGTGCAATCTTCCAGCACTCTAAGGGGATCACCGCTGGCTTTCGTGAGTTACAATCGTCACTTGGGATAGAATCAAGGTGAACGCAACAGGTCGCCTTGAAGGCGACCATGGGTTACGATTGGAACTAGTAGGAGGAAGGTAAAAAAACTAGACGCGGGCCATCCGTTTAATACACTTCGTACACAACGTCTTCTGAACCATGCGCCCGCCTTCCATGACCTGTACTTTCTGAAGGTTGGGACGAAACTTGCGTTTTGTCGCCTTCATGGAGAAGCTACGGCTCTGCCCGAACATGGTTTTTTTGCCGCAATTCTCGCACTTAGCCATCTAGGATGCTTCCTTTCTAACGAAATCGTTTATTTATGGACCGGCGCAAATGTTACCACAGCTTAGACCGTCCATCAATGCCTAGCTCTATGATGGGAGAGGAATCGAATGACCGACGAAAGTACTATTCTAGGGCGAATCATCGTCTCACCGAAGGCGATCGCCACAATAACATCGCAATCCGCTCTGCAGTCGTACGGCGTCGTTGGCATGGCCTCGAAGAACATCGTCGACGGCATCACCCAGGCTCTCGTACGCGACCCTCGGCACGGTGTTCAGGTCAGCACTTCTGACGATAAAATCACCATTGATCTGTATATCATCGTTGAATATCAGACCCGAATTTCTTCTGTCGCTGCGAGTGTCGCCAACACCGTACACTACCAGGTAGAAAGATCACTTGGTATGCCTGTTAAAGCTGTGAACGTTCATGTTCAAGGCTTACGGGTCAGCAGCAGAGACTAATCGCCGACCGGAGGCGCGATGAGCAAGCCACACAAAGATGTAGATCCAGAGCTTCGAGCGCGCCTTCTTGAGGGAGCTATAGAGATTGATGGAGCTATCCTGAGCCAGATGCTTTTCGCTAGCCTGGACTGGCTCCGAACCAACCAGCAGCTCGTCAACTCATTGAATGTCTTCCCCGTTCCGGACGGTGATACTGGAACCAACATGGTCCTGACGATGCAATCAGCAGTGGACGAGATCGGCAATATTAGCGAACGCTCAGTAGGAGATGTGGCATCTGCAATAGCACAAGGCGCACTCATGGGCGCACGCGGCAATTCTGGTGTTATTCTTTCACAGATCTGGCGTGGTTTCGCCCGCGTTCTGGAAAACGAAGAAATGATGACCGCCGAATCCTTCGTTTCCTCCCTGAAAGAAGCGAGTGAGACGGCGTATAAAGGCGTCGTACGCCCCGTGGAGGGGACAATCCTCACAGTCTCGAAAGACATTGCTACTGAGGCACAGAAAGCATTGGATGATGGAATAATTTCCACACTCGAGCTTCTCGAGCGGGTTGTGGAAGCCGCCGACGATTCCGTCGAACGGACGCCCGATCTCCTGCCAGTATTAAAGGATGCTGGTGTCGTCGATAGCGGCGGCAAAGGTTTGTTCTTTATCCTGGAAGGCATGCTTCGCGCCGCTTACCGACTGCCGCTTGATCAACCGCTTCTCAGCGTCCAACCTTTGAGTTTGCTTGACCTGGACAGAGCAGCAGAGTCCATCGAACCTGGCCAGGATTGGGAAGTCATCGTTGACTTCTCTCCCGAGGAGTCGTTAGATCTCAAATCCTTCTACACAAAACTGGAGGAGATTGGCACGTCTATCCAGGTCGGCGAGGGTGACGGGATGTACCGCATGCATATCCACGTGCGGGATGAAAAAGAGTACGAGCCTATAGATTACATCAAAGGCTTAGGGACAATCACGAATATTGCCATAGAGAACTTAATGGTTCAAACCGCAAACCCAGAGCATGATCATTCTCTGTCTGAGATCCGTCTTCAGAGCATTGAGCCCGGAGAGATTGCCGTGGTTGCAGTCGCTCCAGGTATGGGTCTCGCTCGGGTTTTCGCCAGCCTGGGCGTCACGGCTCTCATTGAGGGTGGTCAGACGATGAACCCAAGCACACAGGAGATCATGAACGCGTTTGAAAATCTACCTACAGATCAAGTCGTGATCCTGCCCAACAATAAAAATATCATCCTGGCCGCGCAACAGGCGACTGAACTTACGGTTAAAAAAGTCGCAGTAATTCCCACCGTTTCCGTTCCCCAGGGCATTGCCGCCATGTTCGCATGGACCTCTGATGGCAATTTCGAAACTACGGCCACAGCGATGGAGACGGCGATCGAATCAATCCAATCCGCCGCAATCACAACTGCCACTCGTTCAGTTGAGATTGATGATGTTAAGGTGGAAACGGGACAGGTGATCGGTCTACTCAACGGGAAACTTACGTGTTCTGGCCAATCAATCGAGGAAGTCCTGACCGATACTCTCAAAGAAGCTTCAACAGAGGAATATGAATTAATCACCCTGTACTATGGTGAAGACTTGAATGCGATGCAGGCTAACCAGCTCGCTGATATCGTTCGCGAAATCTACCCAAAGCAGGAGATCGAAGTCCACGATGGCACTCAACCACACTATCAACTCATCCTTTCCATCGAGTAAGTATCGTTTATGATCAAAATCGTCACCGACGCAGCTGTTAGATTCACAACGCCAAACTTCGCCCAGAAACACGGGGTAACAATCGCTCCAATCTCTGCCCGCTGTGGAAATATCTGCATTCACGATGGC
>DAOUTT010000123.1 GCA_030668545.1 Anaerolineales bacterium
CAAATCAATCTTTTACGTAAGGTTGTCCAAGTGCTTCGGGCGTTGCCGCACCCCATTTCGTCCTGAACCACTTCGTAGACATGAGCAGCAGGGCACCAAGCGTGATGGCGAAGGGCACTGTCCTCCAAATGTATCGGGACATGAGACCAGGGAGAAACAACTGTGGGTTAAGCGACAGCTGCCAGAGGGTGCCAAAAAGGATGGAGCCACCTAAGAGGATGAAAGGATTCCACATTGAGAAGAAAACGAGAGCGAGGGCGATAAAACCCCTGCCAAGAAGGAAGTTATAATTCCACACCGGGTTGTAATCCAGTGAGTAGATCGCACCCGCAAAGCCCATCAACATCCCACCGCCGACAACACATAAATACCGCGTCTTGGCGACGCTAATGCCTGATACCTCCGCGACTTCTGGATTCTCTCCGACCGATCGAATACTTAACCCCAGGCTCGTCCTTGATAGTATGAACCAGATGATCACCGTCAAGGCTATGGCCACGAAGAAGAAGGGGGAGAGACCCAGGATCGTGGGGATCCTCTCCATTCCGAGCGGACCCGTGTAGGGGCTGCCGATATACGTGGTGAGCCCGAAGCCCAGGATCCATATTCCCATGCCGCTTATCACTTGGTCCCCTCCGAGCGTTATGGAAAATATTCCGTGGAGAAGGCCGATCAATCCTCCGACGGCAATTCCCACTAAGAAGCCGAGCAAATAGCTCCCGGTGGTTTTAGCGGTGATAAAGCCCAGCGTGGCGCCGAAGAGCATGACTCCCTCGATGCCGACATTGAGAATCCCCGAACGCTGTCCGAAGAGTTCACCAAGCGCGGCAATTGTGAAGATGGTTGAGGCATCGAGGCTTCTAATGAAGAACTCCCACATCAAGGCTCTCCTTCGGAATTTTCCCAAATAAACTTATACCTGTAGAAAAACTGAAAGGCGACGAGCGTGATCATTAATACGCCGAGCAGGGCGAAATCAACGCCGAAACTCATGCCCAGCTTGCCCTGCACGAACCGGCCGCCAACTGACAGCCCACCAAAAAGAAACGCCACAGGGATGGCAGCTAATGGATTCCCCCGAGAAATTAAACCGCAAATAATGCCATAAAAAGCAAGGTCGCCAAAACTGCCATACGTCCTGGCGATTTTATAGACACCTGGAACTGCGGCGAAGTAGTGATACCCGGCTAGTCCAGCCAATGCTCCGCCCATGATAAATACAAGCAACGGGATCGAGAAATTACTAATTCCGGCGTATGCGGCTGCGGTTGGATTCTCGCCATACGCTCGAATTTCATAACCGATTTTAGTTTTGCGCAGCACGAAATATAAAAGCAAAGCTACACCAAGGGCGATAAAGATGGTGAAGGGGACGCCAAAGATTAACGATGGCTGAAGGGATGGAGGTAACTCAAAACTTTCACCTCTTCCTCCAGGGTTCATAAAGATGCCGCCTTCTTTGATAAAGAATGAAACCACCCAGAAAGTTATGAAATTCAACATCATGGTCACCACGATCTCATTGACGTTGTATTTCCCTTTTAGGAATCCTGCGATTCCGCCAATGAACGCACCTCCAAGCATTGCCGCGATCAACATCATCAATATCACCAACGTGACAGGAAGTTCGACGGATTGGAATTCTTTAACACCCAGCGCAAGCAGCACAGCATAGACGGCTAACGATCCCGCGTAGAGCTGGCCGGCCATACCTATGTTCCATAATCCAGCCGCAAATGGGAGGATGAAAGCATACGTGCAAAGCAAAATGAAGATGAATCTATTCATCGTCAATGGGAGGCCAAAGGGGTTTGCAAATGCGTAGGAGAAGATTTCAGCGTAGGCGGTGAGCGGATTGATCCCGGCGAGTATAAAAATGATGCTGAAGATGGCAAGAGCGACGATGATGGCGAGGATGGAGATTCCTGCTGCTTGCCATCCAGATAGCGATACTCTTTTCTCCAGTCTAAGTTCGTGGCTGCCTATCCTCATGCTGATTCCTCATCCAGCTGGATGCCTGCCATCATGGCGCCGACAAGCTCTCGTTTTGCATCTTCTCCGGGCAGGATACCCATGAACTCGCCCTCATAGATCGGCGCAACCCAATCACTAAGTGATAACACCTCATCAAGGTCCTCGGAGATAAGCAAAACCCCCGCTCCTTCCTTTTTGGCGTCGATGAGCTTATTGCGAACAAACTCTGTAGCCCCAACATCGAGACCCTGCGTAGGTAAATCCACAATCAAAAGCCGTGGCTTCCGGGAGAGCACGCGCGCCAGGATGAGCTTTTGAAGATTCCCTCCAGAGAGGCATTTTGCCTCGATGTCGGCACCTGGTGTGACAACGTCGTACTCTGCTATGATGTCGTTGGTAAGCTCGCGGATCTTCTTTGTGTCAAGAACGCCGCGCCGGTAATATTCATGATCGAAGTAATAATTCATCGTGACATTTTCAATCAGGGAGAAATCTGCAATCGAACCCATGGCGATACGATCCGCGGGGACATACCCGATTCCCAGCTGCCACCTTTTTAAACTGTCGGCATATGTGATATCTTCCCCGTCCAACGAAATACTGCCCCCCTCTGGCTTGCGAAGTCCGGCAAGCACCTCCACCAATTCGCGTTGCCCGTTACCAGAGATTCCCGCTACCCCGAAGATCTCCCCTTCACGGATCGAAAATGAGACACCGTTCAGCGCCATGGCACCTTTATCGCTGAAGGCAGAGAGGTCATCGACCTGAAGGATCGTCTCTCCTTTTTTTACCGTAGTCCTTTGAGTCCGAAAAACAACTTCTCGTCCTACCATTTCTTTGGCTAGACTCTGCTCTGTAGCTTCAGATGTGTCGATGCAGGAGACAACCTTTCCTTTACGCAATACCGTCACGCGATCGCTTATTTGTAAAACGATGGGCAGTTTGTGGGTGATGAATGGGACGATGGCAAGGTCGCCTGCGGACATAGCTTTGATGGAGATGAGAAGTTTTTCGGTTTCGATCGGGGTCAGGGCGGAGGATGGTTCGTCAAGAATGAGAACTTCTGCGCCACGATAGAGCGCCTTAATAATCTCCACCAGTTGTTTCTCGCCTTCAGAAAGCTGCCAAACTTTTGCGTTCAGATCCAGGCTGAATCCATACTTTTCGCAAATTTCAAGCACCTCTTTTTCAGCTCTCTTCAGATTGAGTATTTTCCCGGCGTGAGGATGCCCGAGGATGATATTTTCGATGACACTATGAGCGGGGATGAGTTTGCGATGCTGATGGACCATCCCGATTCCCAGGTCGATAGCATCGAGAGGGGATTTGAACCTGACCTCTTCTCCTCCGATGAATATCTCACCTTCGTCAGGTTGATACTGGCCGAAAAGGATTTTCATCAAGGTGGTTTTTCCTGCGCCATTCTCCCCTAGAACGGCGTGAATTTCACCCACTCGAATCTTAAAATCGATCTGATCATTGGCGACTACGCCCGGGAACCGCTTTGTAATTCCTCGCGCTTCTAAGATCGATTCCCCGCGTTTTATATCTTGTATGAGCACTTTTTGCACTGGACACTCTTCCGTGAGGAGGGCATTATCTTGTATGCCGGTCTAGCTGTTTTCATCCGTGATTCGAAACAGCCGACACTCGATAGGGGCGATATCGATAACTTCCAAGATTGTTATGTGATTGTAATAATCTGAAGTTGATCTGCAAGCAGGCATGAGGCTCCCATTCCTGGGATTTGCGCTCAAGATTGGGAGTCTCATGCTTGTGCTTGGTCGTGCATTTTAGGCATTAATGTGATCGTGGAGGATCACCTAACGCTGTTTTACTCCAATATCGTCACGCCTTCAACGTCGAAGTTGAACTGGGAGAGCAGCCACTCGTCAGTCGCCGTCTCGCCAGCCGCTTTAACCGTTGTCCCTGCGGCAGGAATTGGTGTGCCTTCGAGTGCCAGTCCTGTTCCGTTGCTGACAAACGCCAGCTCGGTGAATGGATCCCACACCCCGGCTATCATCTCGTTTCTTCGTAGTTTAACAAGATCTACGATCTCCTGCGGGATCAGCGGTAGTGCGGCCGGGCTGATAGCGTCCACGCCGACTTTATTGTCATTCATGATGTCCACGGTGGGGGCTTCTGTGCCATCCGCCAAGACCATGAATGATTCCATACCGAGATAGAGAACGGTCGTCGGATTCTCTTCTCCGGCCAGGAATTCGCTCAACATGTAGTTGTAGAGGACTTCCCACCGCGTATCGAAGGATACGGCGACAGTATCTGTGTCCGACCAACCATAGAAGCCGACAATATCCATGTCCTTGCCGACGAACCAGATACCTTGTTCTGTGGCAACATCAAGGGGAGACCCAGAATCCGTTTGCTGGGTGAGGACGTCCACGTCGTACTGGGTAATCAAAGTCTCGGCGATATCGCGTTCTTCCGTGGGCAGGTACCAGTCACCGACATACTTCACGTAGATATTGACATCTTTGTCGAGTAACGCGGCTGCATCCTGCACGCCTAGAATAAAGCCATTCTGCCGCCTGATGACCTGAACGGATGGGAATGCCGAGACGATGCCGATATTACCCGTTTCGGTCAATGCGCCAGCGATGAGCCCTTCCAAATAGAGCGCTTGGTACTGTCGCGGGAAAAGTCGAATGAAGTTTTGTTTTGTGGTTAGATCACTGGCGATGATCGAGCCAAAGTAGACATCCGGGTACTTGTCGGCGATATCCTTCAAGGGCATCCCCATGAATTCTGCATTGCCAATGACGATGTCAGCGCCGTCCGCGATCATTTCCTCTGCGTAGGGATTTGTGAGATCCGGTCCTACTTCCTCACGGAAAACATAATCCACGTTCGGATACGCCTCAGCTATGCGCTTACCAGCACGATCGTGAGCGCCGGACCAGGTGGTCCCTTCGATAACACTGAAGTGCAGTATCGCGAGAGTCGCACCTTCTTCGACCACTGGGGGTTCTTCAACCACCGGGGGTTCTTCAACCACCGGGGGTTCTTCAACCACCAGGGGTTCTTCAACCACCGGGGGTTCTTCCGCTGCTGGTGCACACATCGTTGTTCCTAGAACCATTAAAGCTGTGATTACAACTAAACCAATCACTCTTAATAGCGCCCTATGCTTCTTTGGAAAGAGTTTGCTGATCATCTGGTGTCTCCTCCTCGTCATTCTTGGCTATTCGTAGCGACTCAACTGTAAATAATTCTGCGCATGACGTTCTGCGTATTTTTCTTCCTATAGTTCCTCCTCTCTTAGAATGATATCCATTGTAGGGAATTCTATATTACTCGTCAATTCTTTGCGCTCCATTAATGTAATCGCATATTGTGAGAAGAAAGCCTTTTGATTGACTACCTAGTATGGTTCACGGGAGAGGGTTTGTCCGTCTGGGATTTCTGCAACTGACACAACATTCTCTGAAACGACCACACCTCGCAGGATGGTCTGTGTGAGTTATCCGTTCATATATTATGTGGTCTGGATTGGAATGAAGTACCCCGCGCAAATGCGTGTTTCGCGGTTGGAATCATGAACAACTAGATCTGCGAGGGGACTTGACCGTCCAGGGGATTTGTATCCGATTGCGCGAAAACTCGGTTTCTTGGATCATGGCATCCCGCATCCGTTTATCCTGAGCGTAGCCGGTGGGTTCAAGCAAAGAATCCTGACGCCCTTCCAAGATAAGAGGGCAGGCAGCTGCGTAAGATCATACGTCTATGCTAATATTGAATTCACGGCTGGATGGATATATCATGGATAAGATGAAGAAGGCTTGCGATGTTTAAGAGTCGTGCAGGTAACACCAACGCAACATTGGAGAAGGTAAATTCCCCATCTTGTGTCTTCGTTTTTTATCGCCTCAAGATGTCTCGATTTCTTAGGAGTAGGTAGTCCAAATGAACGGTGAGTCCAAGACTGGCCTGCCCTTCCCAGTTCTACCGGGAGGCACGGTAACATTCCTTTTCACCGACATTGAAGGTTCGACCAAGCTGCTTAAGCGACTGCGCGACTTGTATTCGACCCTCCTGGACGAGCACCGCGAGATCTTGCGCGGTGCTTTCGCACAATGTAACGGGCACGAAGTGGATAGCCGGGGGGAAGAATTCTTTGTAGCCTTCCCGCGGGCAACCGATGCAGTAGCAGCGGCTGTCAACACTCAACGAGCGCTTGCGGCACACACCTGGCCGGAGGGGGTAGACGTACGAGTTCGGATCGGATTGCACACAGGAGAGCCCTGGGTGGCCGAAGAGGGTTACGTTGGCATAGATGTGCACCGCGCTGCGCGGATAGCAAACGTTGGCCATGGGGGTCAGGTGCTGTTGTCGGAGACGACTGCAGCGCTCGTCATGGATGAACTTCCGGAGGGTGTGAGCCTGCTGGATCTAGGCCGGCACCGCTTGAAAGACGTGCGCCGGACAGAACGAATCCGCCAGTTGGTAATTAAGGGGCTTTCTGACGAGTTTCCTCCCCTAAAATCTCTGGAGGCACTGCCGTCAGGTACGTCCGGCGAGAAACGACGGCACAACCTACCATCTGAACTTACCCCCTTCATCGGCAGGGAAACAGAGCTGGTCGAGATCGGCAATATGCTGCGGGATCCTTCAACCCGCCTTTTAACGTTGGTAGGGGTAGGAGGGATGGGCAAAACTCGTCTAGCGCTGCATGCCGCAGCCGATTTGATCGAGGATTTCCCGGACGGTGTCTGGC
>DAOUTT010000095.1 GCA_030668545.1 Anaerolineales bacterium
ACTTATTTCAGTACCGATTCCGCGAGGGGGAGGAACTTGAAGGTCACTCTTTCGGGAATTTATTTATAGCGGCGCTTTCTGGGGTTACAGGGAGTTTCCAGGAAGGGGTCTTAGATGCTGGCCGGGTTCTGGGAATTCGTGGCCAGGTCCTTCCTTCAACAGCGCAGGATATTGTCCTAGTAGCCGATAAGGAGATGGCTCCATCGGGAAAGGCTGTCCGTGTTGAAGGGGAGAGCCGCATCACAGAAGGTAAAGGTCGCATCCGTAGAGTACAGATTGAGCCGAGCGACCCCCGTGCCTACCCACTCGCGCTGCAAGCGATTCTTAATGCGGATATGATCGTGATTGGACCGGGGAGCCTTTTCACAAGTGTGCTTCCCAACTTGCTTATACCGGAGATTAAAAGTGCAATTCAAACTAGCAAGGCATTCAAGGTCTTCGTCTGTAATGTAGCCACACAACTGGGG
This sequence comes from Anaerolineales bacterium, assembly GCA_030668545.1. Lineage (GTDB taxonomy): Bacteria > Chloroflexota > Anaerolineae > Anaerolineales > E44-bin32 > E44-bin32. The sequence goes on from DAOUTT010000095.1 coordinate 468, forward strand.
GAGACAGACCATCTGGATTGCTGTGACCACCTCGCGGCGATCGAAGCGCATATTGGATCAACTCTCATTGATCTTGTGGTCGTGAACAACAATCTGGATATCCATCTTCCAGACGGAATCGAAGCGGTAGATCCAACACTAGACGGATCCTGTCCTGTGCCGCAATATGCAGCTGATCTGATCGATCCAGCTAATCCCACGCGTCATGATGAACGCATGTTAGCGGAAATACTGATCGCCTTACTAGAAGAGCGAACCGGACCGTTAGAACTCTTGCCAGTTGATGGGAATGGCACTAACGGTTATTTATAAAAACAATTAGCCTACAAAGGAGTAATAACATGGCAACTCGGATTGGAATTAATGGGTTTGGCCGCATCGGCCGCCAGGTCGTAAAAGTCATGAAGGATAAGTACGGCGATGAATTTGACATCGTCGCTTTTAACGACCTCGGCGATCTACCGACGATGGCGCACCTTTTTATGTACGACACGAACTACGGGAAGTATGATGGCACTGTTGAGGTTAAGAACGATGGACTTGTTATCAACGGTGACTTCATCAAAGCACTCTCCATCCCAGACCCCGCACAGCTTCCATGGAAGGACCTCGGGGTAGACATTGTGGTGGAGGGCACGGGGCTCTTCCGCAGTCGCCCCGATGCCAGCAAGCACCTCGATGCGGGTGCGAAAAAGGTGATTATCACCGCGCCAGCGAAAGACCCCGATTTGACCGTTGTCCTGGGCGTGAATGACCAATCCTACGATCCAGAGAAACACAATATCATTTCGAATGCCTCCTGCACGACCAACTGCCTCGCCCCGGTGGCGAAAGTTGCTCAGGATAACTTTGGGATCGTACGCGGAATCATGACCACAATACATGCATATACGAATGATCAGCGCATTCTCGACCTGCCGCACAAGGATCTGCGACGGGCACGAGCTGCGGCTCTGAATATCATCCCAACGACGACTGGAGCGGCCAAAGCTGTTTCGCTTGTAATCCCTGAACTCGAAGGGAAGTTCGACGGCTTCGCGATGCGAGTTCCTACACCGACGGTCTCGGTAGTGGATCTCACACTTACGCTCGAAAAAGAAACTACGACTGAGGCTTTCCAGAATGCTTTCCGGAAAGCAGCCGAAGGTCCAATGAAGGGCATCCTGGGTTTCTCAGAGATCCCCCTCGTTAGCATGGATTACAAGATGGACCCGCGCTCGAGCATCGTGGACGCGCAATTCACCTTCGTGATGGATGGTGTAATGGCGAAAGTCCTCGCATGGTATGACAATGAATGGGGTTATTCCGTCCGAACGGCGGACCTGACGGCACTAATTGCGAAGTCACTATAATCCGCGATTAACTCAGGGCTGCGCCTCCGTCTGGGGGCGCAGTAATTTGTGATAAGCGATGTTCAATAAAAAAACAATTCGAGATATGGAGTTCGAGGATCGAAAAGTACTGGTCCGTGTTGATTTCAACGTCCCGCTGCAAGATGGCGGAATCGCAGACGACACACGTATGCGCGCCGCTTTGCCAACCATCCAATATCTGGTCAACCAGGGTGCGAGGATCATTCTCTGCTCCCACCTTGGTCGACCAAAGGGGCAGGTTGTCGAATCCCTGTCCCTGCGTCCAGTAGCCAACCACCTATCGAACCTTCTCGGCAAGCAAGTTGCCTTCTCTCCGGACTGTGTGGGAGAGGTGGCGAAAACAGCGTCTTCGCAGCTCAAGAATGGCGAAGTGCTCCTCCTGGAAAACACACGATTTCACCCGCAGGAGAAGGCGAACGATGAGGGGTTCGCGAACGAACTGGCTTCCCTGGCCGACATTTTCGTGAATGATGCCTTCGGTTCGGCGCACCGCGCTCACGCCTCAACCGTGGGTGTGGCGCATAAGCTGCCCGCAGTGGCCGGGTTCCTGATGCAAAAGGAGCTGCAATATCTCGGCGAAGCTCTGGCAGAACCTGGACGCCCGTTTGTAGCCATCCTGGGCGGAGCGAAGATCTCGGATAAGATCGGCGTGGTTGATCGCCTTCTTCAAATGGCGGACCGCATGCTGATCGGAGGCGGAATGGCGAATACATTTCTCGCTGCACAAGGTTTCGATATGGCTGAATCCTTGGTGGAGAAAGATGCAGTCAAGACCGCCGCGGAGATTTTAGAACGGGCGGGTGATAGTCTGCTACTGCCGGTAGATCTGGTTGTAGCAGCTGAATTCGACGAGAAGGCAGAGCACAAATCCGTTGCCGTCGGATCCATTCCCGAGGGGTGGCGGGCGATGGACATTGGCCCGGAGACTGTTCGCGCCTTCTGTACTGAGATCGAGGATGCACGATTGATCGTCTGGAACGGCCCAATGGGGGTGTTTGAATTCGAACCGTTTGCTGTCGGGACACAGGCATTGGCGGCCGCTGTCGCTGAATGTGGGGGTACTACGATCGTTGGCGGGGGTGATTCTGCCGCGGCAATCCGTCAGGCGGGATTGACAGACAGTATAAGTCATGTATCGACGGGTGGTGGGGCTTCGCTCGAGTTCTTGGAGGGGAAGACTTTACCCGGTGTTGATGCCCTGCTTGATAAGGAAGTATAGAGTCGGAATTTCCTTTCGTGTGAGTGTACAGCCATCTGGGTTTTTTATGCCAAGGTGGCTGATTTTTCATCTAGAAATACCGCGTTCTGATCCCAATAAGCTAAATTTGAGACACTTCACAGTTTACTTACATTTCACATGATTTTATTGTCCGCTTACTTGCGCTCGTCTATAATGATTCAATGTTTGGTAAGGAGGCCGGATGAGTTTCGCCATCGGTGAGAATGTGGGTCCGTATCGAATCATCGAACAGTTAGGGCAGGGGGGGATGGCCACGGTATTTAAGGCCTACCATGCTGCTTTGGATCGCTACGTTGCGATAAAAGTCCTCAACCCCGCGTTTAAAGAAGAACCTAATTTTCTTTCCCGATTTCAGCGTGAAGCGCGGGTGGTTGCACGCTTAGAACACCAGAATATCGTCCCAATCTACGATTTTGCGGAACATAAGGGTCAGCCGTATCTCGTTATGAAATTCATCGAGGGCCAGACTCTCAAAGCGTATATGAATGAAAAACCTCTAACGAAGGAGGAAGCAGTTCAAATTGTCGATGACGTCGGCGGTGCCCTGGCTTATGCTCATAAACAAGGTGTACTACACAGAGATGTTAAACCCTCAAACGTCCTCTTAAGTCCCGATGGCTCGATTTACCTGGCTGATTTTGGCCTGGCGAGGATGGCGCAGGCAGGGGCGTCAACACTTTCGAAAGATGTAATGCTGGGCACTCCCCAGTACATCTCTCCAGAACAGGGGCAAGGAGCGCGCGACCTGGACCAAGGAACTGACATCTATTCCTTCGGTGTACTTCTCTATGAAATGGTCGTCGGCCGGGTTCCATTCAATGCTGACACACCCTTCTCAATCATCCATGACCATATTTACACGCCCCTACCGCTTCCTTCCACGGTGAACCCGAATGTACCAGAAGTGGTGGAGAGAGTGCTCCTCAAATCGCTGGCGAAGGATCGAAAGGATCGCTTTGAGACGGTGGAGCAGCAGGTACTCGCTTTCCGTACAGCGGTCCTGGGGGGTGAGGGGGCATTTCTTGAAACGATCGCTTTACAATCAGTTGCAGAGGATGGATCAGAGAGAGAGACCAGCACGCCCATAATCCCCGATGACATAATCGATGGAGAAAAGGATGCAGTAGGGCAAGAAAAACCCCCACGCAAACGCTGGCCATGGATCGTGGCTGGACTGCTTATCAGCATAGGGTGTTTGATAGCATTCTTAGGCACTCTTGGTGGTGAGAATGAGACACCGGAACTGAATCGTTCAAACCCACCTGTTGAAGTGATTGATGAAAGCCTCCAGGGTGAGCCGGAGCTGTTGAGTCCAGATGCTCTATTTCGCCATGCGGAGTCGCTCGTAGAGAGCGGGCGAGATATTCTTGCCGCCCAGGAATTTCTCAAGGCGGGCAATCTCTTCATGGAAGAAGAGGATTACGTTCGAGCTGTAGATAGCTACCTGCGGGCGGTTGAAGTTCATGCTCCCACCGTGGAGCGCAGCAGGCTTGTTGAAGGACAATTCACACAAGCCCTCTTCCTTGGCTCTGCCGATGAATATGTTTGGCCATTGATAGAAAAGATCGAACAGTTTAATGCAGATTGGCCGGTGGTTGCGATCGCCCGAGCGCGCCAGAGTCTATTTATAGGCGCGTTTGATGAAGCGCAGGAGATAATCAATCCCATTTTGGAAGAGGAGCCTGGAAACCCGCTGGCGTTGGCCGTACTCGCTGAATACCACATCATGCTCGACGAATTTGGTAACGCGGAGCGAATCATCACAAAAGTACTCGAGCGGTCGGACGAGTTACAACCGTGGCTAGCTGAACATTTTCATGGGTTAGCGACAATGCTTCCAGAATAGCCTCTCGAGGAAAAAAAACCACTCACCCGTTGATTGAGGGTGAGTGTAAGTGTAAGTAGTAATTAACCATCGACGAGCTCTTAATGCACATCGATGTTTTCTTCTGGAGCCGACCATCTATCTGTGGGTCGGTGTATTGTTTTCCACCCCTTATCACGCTTAAATAAGGGGCATGAAAGACCATCGTGTTCCCAATACACTCAAGCGGTGCCGAATTGCCGATCACCCGCGTCCCCTAAACCGGGGAGGATATATCCATGTTCATTCAACTCACGATCGATGGCCGCGAGGTGAATGTTGACATCGGGATGTTTATCGTGGAGCGCTGATATACCCTCCGGCGAAGCGATCACGCCGATGAACTTGATCTTCTCTACGCCCCATTCTTTCAGGATGTCAACAGTCGCAATAACAGACCCACCGGTTGCGAGCATCGGATCGAGAATTAGACATACTGAAACCGTCGGTTCGATCGGGAGCTTGTTGTAATACTCTACAGGTTTGAGGGTCTCTTCGTCTCGGTACAAACCGATATGCCAGACCTCAGCTGAGGGCATAAGTTCCCAGACTCCCTCAGTCATACCTAGCCCTGCCCTTAAGATCGGGACCAGGCCGATCTTATGCTGCAGAGATTCCCCACCTGTACTCTCGAGCGGGGTCTCGATTTGTTTAGGTGTTATGAGCAAGTCGCTGGTTGCTTCATAGGTGAGCAGAGCAGCGATCTCTCGGATCAGTTCGCGGAATTTCTTCGGCTCTGTCCTTTGATCACGCAGTTTGGTTAACTTATGCATGACGAGAGGGTGCTTAGATGGGAAAACATTTTTCATTGGATCACCTCGAATCTTTCAAAGTATTTACCGCTCTTGATAACGAAGTGTGAGTACTGTTAGATCATCTGATAGATCAGGTTGGCCGCGGAACTGGATCACTCGTTTTACGATGGCATCAACAACATGATTTGCCTCCCAATCATCGAGACCCAACACGAGATTTCTCAGTCGCGAGAGACCGAATATCCCGCGTTCGCCGCCGTATGCCTCCGTCACGCCATCAGTGTAAAGAACGAGCAATTGTCCCCGCTTCATTTCGATGACTGAAGATGAATATTCTGCATCAGCTTCCACTCCGAGGACGATCCCATGGTCGCGGATGAGGCTGCCGGCTGATTCCTGTGTAAAAAGGAGAGGCGGATTATGCCCGGCGTTGGCGTAGACTAATCGACCCAGCTCTGGTTCCCAAATGGTGTAGAAAGCGCTCACGAAGAGGTCGGCATTGGTTTCAGAAATCAGAAGGTTATTGACCTTCTCGAGCGTAAGGGCGGGGTCAATATGTTCAGGGGCGATCGTGTGGATCAGCGTTTTGCACAGAGCCATGTAGAGAGCAGCAGGAATTCCCTTATCGGCGACGTCGGCAATCACAATGCCCCACCGCGGACCATTTTCGCCATCTGGCAATGGAATGATATCGAAGAAATCACCGCCAACTTCATGCGCAGACTGCCAGTCCACTCCGATCTCCCAGCCGTCCACGTTAGGCAATTCCTTCGGCATGAAGCTGATCTGTATGCTCTTAGCCATTGCCAATTCTCGTTCAAGTGATTGCTGGTGTGCGGCTTCATCAATCAAGCGCGTGTTTTCAAGGCGTAGGGAAAGCTGGTGGCCAATGCCTGCCAGTAGTGCCGGAAGTTTGCCTGATAACTTCTGTCCCTTGAGCAAGAGTAACCCGAGGAGTTCCTGGTCGGCGCTCAGGACGAGACAAGAAGCATCATCCGTTGCGAGGGGTTCCGCTAGAGTTGGCGGGAGAGTTATCTGGAAAGGTTCATGACTCTCGCGATAGGGTGGTGAAATTCCCAAGTCCGACGCGTGGATATGCAGGTCATGAAGCTTGTAGATATCCGAACGCCGTAATCCGGCAATAGGTCCAATGTACATATCGCCTTGAGAGTCATATGGAAGGAGTAGAATCGTCCAATCTGTACCGGTGAGCAATGTAGAGAGCTGCAAAACGGCCTGCAAAGCTGACATTGTTTCACCTGGTCGCGCTGCGTGGCGAGCGACTTCGAGTAGCACAGTGGTAATCCAAGCCTCTTCCTGATGCTGGTTGTAATTCCGGGCTTCGAGAATGGCGAAAGCTAATTGGGTCGTGATCATCTCGATTACGGCGTTGTGGTCAATAGGGAGCCGTCTTGAATCGACGCACTGAATGTGAAGCACTCCGAACATTCGGTTGACAACCTTCATAGGGAAAGCATATTCATATGCCGAAGGGATAGATGTATCTTCAGTCTGAGCGTCTATATTGGCTGTATTTAGCGGCTCTTCTGATTCTGCAACCTTCTCAATCAGCAAGGATTTCAGTTCGTTCTCATCCGCTTGACCCTCTTCGTCCTGTGAAGATGCCCTTAAAAGCAACTCTCCGTCGATGATTTCGTGAATCTCTACTTTTTCGTACCCAAGTACCCGCGTGAGCAATGTCGTGATCCTCGCCAAGCGTAGGGCGATTGGATCGAGTGAGATCAACATCCTTGACATCTCGCGAATGAGCAGCATTTGGATTGACAGCGTTTCAGTTTCTGATTGTAGAATTAGATTCGTCAGTAGCGGAGCTAGTTGATTGGATATAACGAGCATTAGATCTAAGTCATGCTCTGTGAAGGCATGGCTCCGTCGGCTTTGGATCGTGAGTGCACCAATAACAAGGTCGCCTGACCCGAGAGGGATGAAGA
>DAOUTT010000103.1 GCA_030668545.1 Anaerolineales bacterium
ATCACATTTCACTCCTTCCGCATGGATAAATGCGGTGTATAACTCGTTGATATGAGCATTGCTATCTTCATAATACATACAATCAAGTACAAACATGGAAGCTCGGAACTATGAAGTTCAGCCTCCGATTACGAAGGTAATCGGACATAAACATGTTACGACAATCGACGATCATCTAATCGTCTATCGTCCAAAGTCTCGCAATGATTTGGATTGTGCAGGAGAAGGAGTTAATCTGGGCTCACCCCCTACGCTGATCGTTCGCAAATTCACCAGTAAGCTTATGTCACTTTTGGGGTACAGCCAATCCCCCGAGTGTACCCAGAGTAACTCAAAAAACACCCTCAGCCGGAGGGGGGCCGGCTGAGGGCTTTGAGCACCCAAATAAGAATACATTACTCGGCGCTCATCCCTACTTTACTTTAAAACACGATTTTCTGCAATTTCGGGAACTTTTTCCCCTTCCCCATCGTCTATAACTTGTGAGCAACTCCATATTGCAGGGGGACTAGAAACGGTGGGCAATGCCCACCTCCTCGGTCCAGGCAATCCACGAGTTCTAATCACAATTGAATAGTACCGACGTTTCACGCAGGCGCCGCGTATCAACGTACCTGCTGTTCGGATCACTGACAGAGATCGCCGTGCGGCTCGCGCTCGGTATCATCGCCGCGGCGCTTACCTTCGTTCCTGTCTATAAGGAGATCGCCCAGGCGGGAGGCGAAATGTGGGTGTCGTATCTGGTCACGTTTCAGAATGGGTTCTTTTGGGAGGCGGCGTTAGATGCGGTGGAATTAAGGACCCAGGGAGTGAGTTCAGGGTGGTTTAATAGGTCACGAATTCGGGGTCATCCGCTGAAGTCGTCACCCTCCAGTCTTGTTCTTCGAAATCGAAATCGGCAATGTCATCCAACCCGAGCTTGATGAACTTCCCCTTCCCCTCTACGGCGATACTCCCATCCTTGAGTAGGATTTCGCCGGAGCCCTCGAAATAGCGGTTGGCGATATGGTCGATGCGGCCGATCACGCGGAGTTCTTCATCGAGGGGCACTGGCTTGCGGAAGCGGGTGTTGAAGCCGATCGTAACCCCCCACAGATCGCGATCCTTCATGCGAATCGCCCGGCCGATGGTCTCATCCAGGACCGCCGTCGCAATTCCGCCATGCAGGCGACCGGGATAGGATTGGTGTTCATCAGCGGCGCGAAAGATGGCTAGCAGCTCCTCATTCTCCAATTCATAGAATGCGGTCATCAGACCGAAGGGATTTTTTAAACCACAAACCAGGCACATCCTCGAGTTTTCTTGTTTTGCGGTCACCCGTTGGCGCATGGAAGTCTCCTCTTGCTGATAGAGCTTCGAGTTTCGAAGGGGACAGGCGTGTGCCCTGAATCTGATTCCTTTTCTTATCGCTATAACCTGCGTTCAGTTCACCTGAGCGTGATCAAATTGGCTGTAATACAGCTCAGCGTAGAAGCCATCCTTTTCCAACAGCTGCTCATGCGTACCTTGCTCGACGACATCACCTTCGTCCATCACCAGGATCCAATCCGCGTTGCGGATGGTAGACAGGCGGTGGGCGATGATGAAACTGGTCCGATTCTTCATCAGGGCATCCATGGCCTGCTGGATCAAAATCTCTGTGCGAGTATCGACTGAACTGGTCGCTTCATCCAAAATCAGCATCCTGGGATCCGTAACGATGGCGCGGGCGATGGTGAGAAGCTGTTTCTGGCCCTGGGATATGTTTGTGGCTTCCTCATTTATGACCAGGTTATACCCCTCAGGGAGCGTTCGTACGAAATGGTCAACATGGGCGGCTTTGGCCGCAGCGATGACCTCGTCGTCGCTGGCGCCAGGCCGGCCATAACGGATATTCTCCATGATCGTGTCGTTATAAAGCCAGGTATCTTGCAGCACCATGCCAAACATACAGCGCAAATCCTCGCGCCTGAAATCTTTGACGTTGTGTCCATCCACCAGGATCGCCCCACTGTTGACATCGTAGAAGCGCATCAGCAGTTTGACCATCGTCGTCTTACCAGCCCCAGTTGGACCTACAAGCGCGATCTTCTGGCCGGGCATGACATCGGCGGAGAAGTCCTTGATCACGGTTTTGTCAGGGCTGTAGCCAAATTGAACGTCCTGGAACTCCACATGGCCCTCAACCTTTTCGAACTGGACAGGATCTTCAACTTCGGGGATCTCCTCGTCCTCGGCCAGGAACTCGAAAACACGCTCTGCCGCGGCTGCGGTCTGCTGGAGGACATTGGAGATATTGGCGATCTGCGAAAGCGGCTGGGTGAAGGAACGGACATACTGGATAAATGCTTGAATATCTCCGATGGTTATAGCATTTTGGGTAGCCAGGTATCCACCAAGGATGGCGATCGCTACATAAGCCAGGTTTCCAACGAAGTTCATGATCGGCATCATCAAACCAGACAAAAACTGGGATTTCCAGGCGGAGCTATAAAGGGTGTCATTCATCCCGTCGAAACGCCCGACGCTCTTGGCTTCCCCATTGAAGGCTTTCATCACCAGGTGCCCGCCGAACATTTCCTCAACATGCCCGTTGATGTGACCCAGGAATTCTTGCTGCTGTTTGAAGTATTTTTGCGACTGTCGGACGATCAAGGCAATGATTAACATCGATAACGGCATGGTCAGCAATGCGATTAGAGTCATCTGCCAACTGATGGAGAACATCATGACCAACACACCGATCACCGTTACCACCGAAGTGATGATTTGTGAAAGGCTCTGGTTGAGCGTCTGACTGATGGTATCCACATCGTTGGTTATCCGCGAGAGCACGTCGCCCTGGCTGGTGCTGTCGAAGTAATTGAAGGGCATACGGTTGATTTTTGCGGCAATATCGTTGCGGAAACGATAGGTAATATCCATCGATATACCGGACATGATCCAGCCCTGGATGACGCTAAATAAGGCGGAAACTAGATACAACGCCAGGGTTATCAGGATGATCCTGCCGATATAGTCGAAATCAATCCCGGAGCCGGTTCCGGCAATCTGGTCCATCACGCCTTCAAAAAGCTTTGTGGTTGCCTGGCCTAATATCTTGGGACCAGCGATGCTGAAGATTGTGGAGGCAACTGCGAAGAGCATAACGATCACGATAGCGATCTTGTAGGATCCAAGGTACTGGAGCAGGTTGACCATCGTGCCCTTGAAATCGCGGGCTTTTTCACCCTCTATCATCGCCATGGGTCCATGGCCGCGTCCCATGGGACCTCGCCCTCTCATAGGGCCGCCTTCAGGTTTTCGTTCCGAGGATGAACGGTTATCGTGTGCGCTCATGCCAGTTCCTCCTCGCTCAACTGTGACAACGCAATTTCCTGGTACGTTTCACAGCTCTCCATCAGTTCGCGATGTTTTCCCTTGCCAACAACGCGACCCTCATCGAGAACGATGATTTGATCAGAGTTCTTGACCGTGGCCACACGCTGAGTCACGATCAACACACTACTTTCTCCGGTTTTCTCCTTGAGTGCCCTGCGAAGTGCAGAATCAGTCTTGAAATCCAAGGCTGAAAAGCTGTCATCGAAGATGAAAATGGGTGGTTTTTTGACAAGGGCACGAGCAATAGAAAGACGCTGCTTCTGCCCTCCCGATACGTTTGAGCCGCCCTGGGCGATCTCAGCCTCAAAACCCTCTGGATTGGAAGCGATGAACTCACTGGCCTGGGCGATATCAGCTGCTTCTTCCAGTGTTTCAGCGCTGGCATTTTCATCAGCGTAGAGGAGGTTACTTTCGACAGTACCGGAGAACAGCATCCCCTTCTGGGGAACGTAACCGATCTGATCGCGCAGATCGCTCTGTCTGACCTCGCGGATATCGATTCCATCCAGATAAACTGCTCCCCCGGTTACGTCGTAGAAACGCGGAATCAAATTGACCACGGTGGATTTACCGCAGCCCGTCGAGCCAATGAAGGCAGTCGTCTCGCCTGGTTTGACGGTGAAGCTGATATCGTGAATCACATCATCGAGCGCCCCGGGGTAGCGGAAGGAGACATTACGGAATTCGATTTGACGATTGATTGGGTCCTTGAATTGTTTCGGATCTTGTGGATCGGTGATGACCAGGTCGGTATCCAGGACATCGGCGATACGCCCGCCTGATACAGCTGCCCTGGGCAGGAAGATGAACAGCATCGACATCATCAAGAAGGCAAAAACGATCTGCATCGAATATTGCAGGAAGGCCATCATGTCACCCACCTGGATCGTCGCTTCAGCAACCTGATGCGCACCAACCCAGATGATCGCCACAGACAATACGTTCATCAGCAACATCATTACAGGCATCATGGTGACCATAATTCGAGCAATAAACAGGCTGGTGTCGGTTAGATCTCGATTCGCTGTGTCAAAGCGGGCCTCCTCGTCGTCCTGCCTGTTGAATGCGCGGATGACCATCATGCCAGACAGGTTTTCCCGCGTCACCAGGTTGAGGCGGTCGATCAGGCTTTGGATAATTCTGAACCTGGGTAGGGAAATCGAGAAAACGATCAAGATCAAGCTGAGCAGTGCAGCCACAGCCACAGCAATGATCCACCACATATCCGCGCTTTTATCGATGGCTCTGATGATCCCACCAATGCCGATGATGGGTGCATAGAAGACCATGCGGATGGTCATGAAGATCACCATTTGAACCTGGGTGACATCATTGGTCGAGCGGGTTATCAGCGAAGCCGTTGAAAATTTATTGAATTCGGCGCTCGAGAAGCTCTCCACTTTTTTAAACCCAGCCTTTCGGATATCGCGCGCCGCGCCAGCAGCAGTTTTCGAGGCCAGATAACCAACGGCAATGGTACAGATCCCGCCCAGAAGCGAGATCAGCAGCATCACCCCACCGGTGTGCAGGATATAGTCGGTTTGCAGCTTCCCGGTATCCACCCCGAGGGCTTCGTACTCGATTTTGACCGCGCTAATAGCCATCTGCTCGATCACATTCTCCCCCAGAGTGGCGAACATCTCATTGATCCCCGCGCTTATCGCCTCTCGCTGCTGTGCCGGCATCATTCCCAGTAGGTCAAAGACATCCATGCCGGGCGGAATCTGCGTGGGATCGAAGTCAAAACCCTCCCCCAGGGCTGGAGCGGTGGATGGATCGGCGATAAATTGCTCGATCCCGGAAACAACCACCAGCGCTTCTGCCATGATGGGATTGAGTACATCAATTTTGGCTTGATCTACGTCCTTGAGCACGTAAATCGGCTCCTCGGCGAGGACCGGGTATTCCTGAATATATTGATCAGCATCAGGGGAGAACGGCTCCACCAGGAGGTAATTCTCCAGAACAAGCGCCTCATCCTCAGCGCTCATGAAGATGAACAGCTTGTCCATCTCACTCTGGCGGATGGCCATGGGAACCGCGTTCTCTACCCCGCCCTGCTGGATGCCAACATTGACAATCTTGGAAAGATAATCGGGCAGCGCCAGGTCGGCGTTCGCCAGCACGAACAACAGGGCAATGGACGAGATGATCAAAAGTGTGTAGGGCTTTAGATATTTGAGCAGACGTAGCATATTGGGAATGCTCCTTGAAAAGGGCTTTAATTTGCGAACTCGACGGGCTGCTTGAGAGTCCTGACTTTTTCAATCAGGATTTTCAATCCCACCGTGATGTCTTCTTTTTCGGCAGCAGACAGGGTCTCCGTTAGATCACCCAGCCACATTTTTTGTGCACGGATTCCTTCTTCAAGAACCCGGTTGCCTTTATCGGTTAAGACAATCTGCCTGACACGCCGGTCATCGGGGTCCTCTGTGCGCAGGATTAACCCCTGCTGGACCAGACGCTCGAGCATCTGGCTGGCTGCGGCGCTGGTCACATCGAGGTGGTTGCCCAGTTCGGTGACGCCACATGTGCCTTCATGATAGAGATGGAATAGCGCCCCGATATGGGACATCGAGAGCCCACTTTTCCTGGCGTAGTCGATGAAATTGCGCATCAACCGGTGCCTGGAAACTTTGATCCATTCCTCAAGCGTGGCTACAAACGGATCGGATGGCATGCATCACCTCTCTAAATAGTTAAGCGACCTAAAATATAAGGTATTCTTAGGGATTAGTCTAGAGGGACAACGCCTCGCGTAGCAACGTGCAGAACTAGAAAATAGGGGCAAACCCCGCGGTCGCTAAACCACCAGGACTTGCCCCCGCTCTATGATCGCGGTTGTGCAGCGCGCCAAGATTGGCCAGGATGCGGCTGGCTTGCGCACGATCACCCATCTGACGCGCCTCTCCCAACGCCTGCTCGAAATAATCATCGGCTCGCCCCGGATCGCCGCGGTCATTGGCCAACGTGCCCAGGTTATGGAGCAGGATCGCCAATGCCATCGATCCTGGCCAGACGAACACGTCAAGCGCCTTGTAACCGCCATCAGATTGTGCAAGGATATGAGACAAATATTCTTTCCATAGATCAGATCGGGGAGTGATGGTGATTCATAAATCGAATCTATACAAGAAAACCATAAGCTTGGGGCTTGCTTATTGGGCCATCTGCTTAGTAATTCTGAGTTGTGCGCCCATTCAGGGAGATACCCTTGAAGACCTGAGTGGACAAGGCGAAGCCTATCAGACCGCGCTTTACCAGGCGATCACACCCGTTGGAAATATGGAGGTAGTAATTTTCAGAGGACAGATTATCGATATGGCTCCATCTTGTAAAACAGAAGAACAAAATTGCCCAATCACGATCATGAATGATGGTGTTTATGTCGATCTTCTCTACCAATGCTCTACAGGAATTCCAGCGTTGGATTTTCATGATTTCAATAAGGGAGACCAAATAGAAGTTCGAGGTAAGCACATCCTCCTTGGCGTAATTGACCTCTGTGGCTCAAATGAATACTACATTCGGCCGATTGAGGAATAACCGAGACTTCTGTTTTGGCCATAGCGAACAATGCGGGCACATGAGGAATAGTGTTCACGACAGCCAGCGCACCTCCCTGCTCAGAATTTACAACATATGGAAGAGCTGCTTTTCCTCATGCTCATTGCCGGGATCATGGCCAGCTGGTTCTGGTCAATCGGGTGGGAATACCTGCACGACCCGAGTGTTGGGCTGTTGCTCGAATCGCCGACAGAGATCGCCGTGCGGCTCGCGCTCGGCATCATCGCCGCAGCACTGACCTTCGTTCCTGTCTATAAGGAGATCGCCCAGGCGGGAGGCGAGATGTGGGTGTCGTATGTGGTCGCGTTTCAGAATGGGTTTTTCTGGGAGGCGGCATTAGATGCGGTGGTGAGGCATTTTACGGGTTGAAAGAGTTTAATACTGCCACACCACGATTGGTTGCAGGATGGGAGTTC
>DAOUTT010000086.1 GCA_030668545.1 Anaerolineales bacterium
TCATAACCACCGCAATGACCTTACCATCGGTCGTTGTGTTGACTGGGGCGGTCATGCTCGTCTGGTAGGTCTTGATGTTATTCGCATTCGCCGGTCCCAGGTCTGCACAGGCGGAGCCGTATATATTGCGGCCCTCATCAACGAAGAACACGATCACTTCGTCATTGGGCATCGCACGCGCAGATCCGGTCACATCTATGAAGTCGGTGCTCTCCCATGCGGTTCCATTCTTGGGTGTGATGATTGCCAAGAACACAGCAGGATTCCCGTCGTCCGGAGTCGGTTCAGCCGTTGGTGGTGAGACGGTCGGGACTCCCGGTGGTGCTGTTTCTGGTGTGGGTGTCGCTGTTGAGCATGCGGCCAATCCCAGCATCATCAACGTGACGACGACCAGTATAAGCTTCTTCATGATTCATTTCCTCCAAGTTGTATTGATTCTTAAGGTCGATATTATAACTTGTATTCACGAACTCGTGGTTTTGGAGCGACACCTATCGTCGCGGTCTTGACTTTCGTTCTTGCTTATCAAGAGATCACCAGGGCGGGAGGTGAGATGTAGGTGTCGTATCTGGTAGCCATTCGGAAGGGGGTGCAGTAAACTTCTAGCGGTTGGGCTTTTAAGTGCTATGATTGGGAATGAATCGCAAACAACCATTGGAAAGTGAGGATGGGATAATATGGGTGATAAAGGGAAAAAAGATAAGAGCAAGAAAGAGACTAAAAAGAAGCCAAAGCTAACGATTAAGGAAAAACGCAAACTGAAAAAGGAAAAAAAGGAATACTAGGCACACCACAGGATCTAATATAGGCACCCGCAGAAAGGCGCGGGTGCCTAACTTTATGTGACGGGTGGTCCCCCAATGTATGGTAGTCCCGCTTGATGAGCATTCCTAAGTAAGGTGCCTCATGCTAAAGCCAGAAGCAGACCAAAGCCGTTGGAGCAATCGCGTAATTATAGTTTCATCGATCTTCGCCGGGTTTGGTGCCGCCCATCTGATTGACGATTTCCTGTTCGGCGTTCCTGCAGAATTTAATTTAACCAACCCGCCTACGCAGCTTCTTGCCTTGGCGTTCTTTGCTGCGCTTACAGGATTAATCGCTCTAGCAGCCCGAGGAACGCGAGCCAGTTACCAGGGGTTAATCACCATCGGTCTCTTGCTGGCGCTGGCCGACACCTTGTACCATGTTCCCGAGATTGTTGGATCGACGAGTTTTCGTTCAGGTACAGCGTCAGTTGTCTTCGCAATAGGTCTGATCGTTTCAGGGTTGATGATGGCCGCGGTTGCATGGCTTGCCTTGCGGCACCAGGGCACGGTGCCATCTCCTCGAATGGGCGACTAATTAATCGACACGTGTTTATGGCCCCGGCCCTTTTTACTCGAGGGGGAATACCTTACGAACCTGTGACTTAAGGAGCGCCGATGTGAAGCACCAAGCCATACGTGAACAACTTCTAGAAACCGTCGTCAAAGCCAATGAGGTCGGCTTGATCCGGTTATCCGCAGGAAATATCAGCATTAGAACAGGCAAACACCTGGCCGCCATTACCCCGAGTCGGATCAAGTATCACCAAATGAAGGTAGAGGATATCTCCATCGTTGATTTGGAAGGCCATTTAATCGATGGATTAACTCCGTCCTCAGAAACACCGATGCATACAGCCATCTATCGGAATCTACCTGATGTGGGGGCGATTTGTCATACACACTCATCCTTTGCGATCACATTTGCGATGTTGGGGGAAGAAATACCCCCGGCAAATCTTGAATTATTCGCTTGTGGTGCTCCAATCCCTGTGGCACCCTGGGCTTGCCCAGGCACACCAAAAGGCGGCGAAGTCACGGTTGAGATATTCAGAAGTCGCCCCGATTTAAAGGTCGTTTTACTAGAGAAGCACGGGTTGGTAGCCATTGGAAGAAAATTGACCCATGCTTATGAAATGGCTCTTAATGCCGAAGTAGGTTTGAGGACCTATCACCAGGCGTTAATGGTTGGCAAGCCGCAACCCTTAACAGATGCCCAGCTTGAGGAGATAAAAGCCGCGTACGGCGAATAAACTCTCACTGGCTAAAGTAAAAAACCAAAAATCAAAGGAAACCGCTAACTTGGTGAAAATGCGTTGGAAACTGTCTACCATTTTTCCCCGAGACTACAGAATAACCTTAGAATTTTCGAAAACACCTTCCGCTCGCATCGAAGGTGTTTTTAGGTGAACTCAAGGATATGGCAAATCCAGGCGAAGGTAATTATAAAAGGGTGAGCTGTGTGGAAGGGGCAGACCCATCCAGGGTGATATAGGGTGCGGCGCGTTCGGTGAGGATCCCAAAGCGGCGGAGTTGACCAAGTTCACGAATGTTAGATGAGCGGCGAGCCTTCAAGATCTGATCTGCGCCGCGTGGTCCGATCCCGGGTACACGCAGAAGCTCGCTGCGATCCGCCCTATTTACCTCCACAGGATTCCCGCGGATAACCTGATCAGCATAAGCCACCTTGGGATCACGCCCTTTCGGGAGATTGCCCGTTAACTTGAAGGGGAGTTCCTCCAGATCAAAACCATAATCGCGCAGCAGAAAAGAAGCCTGGTAGAGCCGAACCTTGCGTTGTGGATCTTCTGGTGGGTGACCCTCCATCGGTGTCCCTTTGACAGGGCTGAATGTCTCAAAATAGGCGCGCTGCAGCCCTGTCTGATGATGCAAGTTATCGACGGTGCTCAAGAGTTCCAGATCCGTCTCTCCCGCGGGGCCAACCACGAATTGGGTAGTGGTGGAGGGCCAACGACCGCGCCATCCAAGGTGGGTTGGCAGGGTTCGGCGTATCTCCTGCGCCCATTGAAGTGGAGATACCAACTCCTCTTGAAACGCCTTCTGCGGGGCTAATTTATATAGGCAAGACGCATTGGGGGCCTCAAGATTTGTTGATATGCGGTCGGCGAGCTTCATCGCTCGAAGCACCTGTCCGCGTGCCGCCCCGGGCATGATCTTCAGATGCAGGTAGCCGTGGTAGTGGAGCTTCTTGCGGAGAATCTCGGCCGTTTCCAGAAGTTTATTCTGTGTGTTTATCCCGCCGGTGAAGATGCCAGTCGAGAGGAATAGTCCTTCGGCAAGTCCGGAACGATGTGCGGCGAAGAATGTCTGCGCGAGCTCTTCTGGTTTGAAGGTCACCCTGCGGAAATCGCGGCCGGCACGAAAGGGACAGTAATTACAATTTCGTTCACAAGCAGATGTGAGCATGGCTTTGAGCAGGGGAAGCTTACGCCCACCACCGCTGGCGGCCAGGTGGATGTGGAAATCGTGCCCGTCAGAACGCACGCGGTGGACCTTGTCCGGATCACCAAAACGACTGCTGATCATGGACGGTTTCAAGCCGCCGGTCAAGCTATTCGAGCGAGCTACCAGTGGGAGTCCATCGGCCTCGAAAGTGGTTTCCCGGCTGGAGATGGCGAGTTTTTCAACTGGATCCATTAGGCACAGAATAGCACAGATGTTCTATTTAAACAATCAACAGATGTTTGAAGTGGTGAAGTGAGATATGGAGTGGATCACCCGGCTAGTCTATAGAAATGTTCTTTACTAACCAACTGTAGGTCAAATTCCGACAATGTCATTCTGAGGAGCAGAGCGACGAAGAATCTCGTTCTTATCTCGAGAAAGCTCTCCTCCAGGGACAACGAGATTCTTCACCTACGCTGCGCTTCGGTTCAGAATGACATTGGCCAAGAACCTGTCATTGCGAGCGACGCGAAGCAATCTCGTCCTTTCTCCCGCGGTTTCAATCAGGGAAAAGTTTGTCCGCTCCAGATTGCTTTGACCCTGCGGAATCAATGGGCTCGCCTATGCCAATCGCAGCATAGAATCGCTGATCGTAATCGCGCGTGCGTACGACGACGGGCATGGGAACGGCGTGGCCTAGAATGAGTGCCTGCTGGCGGGTATCAAGGCGGGCAAGTACCTCGCGCAGTGCGCTTGCACCGCTCACACCCGAGAAGACCGCCCGAATGTCGGCTTCGTTGTCGAGTAAGCATGTCACCCGGGTCCCGATCTGACTCATCACCTCATCTTCGATGCCGCTCGGTCGTTGATCGACAATAAGCAAAGTAACGTTGTATTTACGCAGCTCCCGGGCGATGTTGCCGAAGATCGTATGCCCGGCGACACTTGGGTCGAGGAATTTGTGAGCCTCCTCGATCACGATTACAAGTGGGCGGGGCTCTTCGCCTTTCTTCCCGGCGGCTAAGTTTTTCTGATGGACGTAGCTTGCATGGATGCGCCGGGTGAGGTAGTTGGCGACCAATACATAGGCGGCCAGAGTGTTTCCGTAATTTCCGAATTCAAGGACAACGCTCGTGCCGATGTTGAGTCGTTGGAAGATGTCAGTGACCACCTTCGATCCTTCACCGGGGACGAGGAAGCCCATGCGCGGGATGAAAGATTCGAGCTTGCGCTGTATTGCGCCCAGTGTTCCTCCCACAATGCGACCGCTCTCGAGAATATTCTGAACCTCTTCCTCGTACTGTTCGTCCAGTAATTTTGAGATCCATTTCTTGCCTAAGCGTCGGTAAAGGAAGTAAAGCGCGCCGGTTTGAATGTCACTCAACCCGAGCAAGGACGCCAGCAATTCTATGTCTTCAGGTTCGATCTCCTCGTAGCCGATCGTAAGGATGCCATCGAACTTGCTGCCGCGGGCACGCGAAGTCGCCTCGTCAAGCGTGATCACGCTAACGCGTCCATCTGGAAAGAGCTGCCTCAGTCCTTTGTACTCTCGACCGCTCTCGTCCATAACCGACCAACCGTAGTCGTTATGCATGTCGAAGATCAGCGTCGACGCCAGCCCTGAGCGGATGATGCCGGCGAGAATCGTACGCGTGATGAATGATTTTCCAGTGCCTGTCTTGCCAAATACTCCGGATGAGCGCTCGACGAACCTGGCTAGATCGAGGTTGACCTGGACATCTTCCATATCCAGCGGTGTTCCGATGTAGAAGTGCTCATCGTCCTCCTCACCGAATACGCGGGCGACATCCTGCGCCGTTGCCTCATAGATGGCTGAGAAATGAGAGGGGATCGTTTTAATGGGGCGTGGTTGATCGTCCTCCTCATCGAGCATTAACATTGGACTGACGTGCAGCGTCGCGTAGGCTACCCCGCCGGAGTACACATCGAGAAGGAAAGTATCCGCTGCATCGGGTGGATGATGTAGCAGATCAGGCGTTGTTGCTCCGAGAGCGATATCGGTGATGATTCCAAAGAAGGTGCTGCCGGTTTTTCGGCTCTGGATGACGATATATCGGCCTACAGCGAGTTTTTCGATAGCATATCGCGGGTCTAATTTCACCTGCAGACCGGTGGAAAGCGATCCGTCCAGGACAATTCCGAGAGGGCGTTCATCTCGTTTGGGACCGAAATAGGCGTTGAGTTCAGATGAGTCTGACATTTATCGTCCTCTTGCGTTCAATATCACTGGATGCGGCGTAAGCGGTCAAGGATAATCTCACTCCTTTGCGCGCAGACCGCGCAGGATGTTCTCCAGGCGAGTGAGGTCCTGTGCGAGCAAACGGGCGACTTCACGCCCGGCTTGAAGCAGAAACCGCTCGCGTTCCTCTTCAGGCCTCGCTTGCGCAGACAATCGCAAAGTGGTTGCTAGAAGTTCGTCGACAGGGAGTTGAGGCGCGTTCAGAATCATCTGTAGGAAATGAAGCTCCGAGGTGAAATCAATCCCGTCTTTGGGCACCATGCTGAAGACCGAAGCCAATGTTAGCGGTGGTTGTGGGGGCAGGGATTGATGAAATCCATCATCATCGTGGAAGCCGACGGCCAACGCGCTGAATTCAACGGGGACCTGGCGGTTGAGTTGTCCATCCGCGATTTGTTCTTGCGGAACTTCATCAAGTCCAGCTAATTGCCGGGCGAACTGGTCATCTGTGATGCTGATGTCGTACACCAGCCCGACAACATAACTGCGCCCGCCTTGCGCTTCCGCCTGACAAAGAGAGCCAAACACAGGGAGCGCATTCTCGGATATCTGCATGGCGCCCACGAATCCACGTGTACTACAGCGTGTCACGCGCCCGATCATCATTGGCGATTCCGGCATCAATCCTCCTGTTATAACCTGTGTTGTTTGCGCTGTCCGGTGAGCTGTTTTGTAAGCGCTTTTTGAGATTGTGTCGGGCGCAGACCGTGCCCGAGGAGTGTCCGTTGCAGCATATCTTCAAAAGCAGCTCGCTCTTGCGCAGGGATAACTGCCAACTCATGGGCTCGCACCAGTGTATAGGGGAACCCTCCTGTCGTCTGGCAATCCTTCAAAATACCGGCATGAACGCGATTAAGCAGTTCGGGGTCTTGCGCGACCCAGGTCGGGATTTCGACGCGCACAACCGAGCCGTCGGCGTCAGTATTCAGATAGAAGAAATGGACTTCATGACCGGCCGTGCGGAAGTCGCGATTTAGGGGTGATGCAGAAATGAAGAGCGGGCTGCGATGACCGGGCGGCAGCAATTTGGTGAAAATCGCCCGGTCTGTTAAACCGCGGAAGGGGGTAAGGCGTAGCGTTTCCTGGGTAATCTGATCATCTGGCAGCCCAGCAAGGTGGATTAATGCGAGCACACTTACGCTCCGGGGGCGGTCGATGAAACCGGCCAGGCCAGTCTTAGAGGAGCGCAAACGATCGAGCAGTTTCAGGTACTGCTGGAGGTAAAGATCGGTCTCCCGAGATGTCGATCCGCCGGTTTGAAGTGCCATCCACAGTAGAAGGCTGTTGTCTAGAATCGCGAGAGTCTGTTCACCAGCCAGGCTTTCAGCTATTTCTGCAAGAATTTTCATCTCGGCGACATCCCGGCGCAGGTTTACATAAGCATTCTGGACAGGATGATCTGCTTCGTCGTACAGGTCCTCAAGTTCAAAAAAGAGCTGGGATTCCTGTTGGATCGTGGGGGCTTTGCCGCTGCCGTGTGAAACTACGATGCTGCCAATATTAATGAGGTAATAAAACGCGGCTGCGTGGCGATCCGGATAGATCTGTGAGCCATCGGCGCCGATCACGTGGAGACTCTGCGGGGCTGTAGGTGGCGGGAATGTCAGATTGAGCGTTTCTTCGGTAGGGATTGCGCCTGTCCAGCGATTCCCCGCCTTCTTAATCTTGGATTGAAGCTCGGAGTGATCGAGTTCGGCCGTGAAGTGCAGTGCTTTAATGGCTTTTGGGATCATCGCGGATACCTGAAGACTCCGCTCATAGAGGGCTTGGCCAAGCTCTTGCATCTGGGGAAGTAAGGAAGGCAAGTGGATTCCCATAGTGTTTATCTTTCGAACAACTGTTCGCAATTATAGTCTAAGACCTAGTGAAGGCAATCTCGTCCGCTTGACCCGCATAGTACCGCGGTCTACAATCGAGCGGTGTGACTGCGCTCCCCTATTTTTGCTGTGGAGCACGGTTGTTTCCGGCGCGCGCGGTATATGCTATACTGCGCGGCGATGGAGGGAAGGATAAAGGTGCAGCGAAGACTTGCTCGAATACTTCGTCGATCTGGGCTGGGCGGATTAGTCGCGGCTTTTCTCGACGCTGGTGGACCAATTTTGCCATTGGGCGCTCAAGCGGCGTATCTACTCAACCCCTTCATGAGTGGTCCTTCTGGAACATGGAATGAATTCGGCAAAATAATGGAAGATCCGGACGCTGTCTCGGAGCTGATTGTGTTGCTCAGGAAGAAGGAAGAACCCCAATGAGCGGTGTGGATCTACCCGGTCTCATTATCCTGCTGCTGTTCGTCGGTCTTCTGGTTTTTTTCATGACCATCGATCAACGGCGGCCTGCGACTTTCCGGCCCATCAGAGGCTATGAAGCTTTAAAGGGAGCGATCGAGCGCGCTGTCGAGGCAGGGGAGCGAGTTCACTTGTCA
>DAOUTT010000197.1 GCA_030668545.1 Anaerolineales bacterium
AGGTCAGATCGTAACGACCGGAACTCCCATCGAGATCACCGCAGAAGGGGCGGGGTTAACCAAAGTTTCGGTCCGTACGCAAAGCTCAAGCTTTTCCGCTCCAGAGGTCTCTTTCCCGGCAGTAAGCCAGCAAGGGTCCAAGGATGAATACAGCATCTACTTCAGCACGGACATCGGACTTACGCTCGCAGCGATTATTTCTCACATCGAAACCCATGATGATGCGCTGATCGACTTGCGTGTCGAGCGTCCTTCACTTGAAGATCGTTTTCTTGAAATCACATCCCCTGGAGGCGACCGATGACTGCATTCATCAACCACTTCTCTTTCGAGTTCCAGGCTGGGATACGAGATAAGCAGCTCCTTTTAGTGAATTACCTGCTACCGTTGGGGTTCTATTTTATGATGGCTTTTATCATGCCCGGGATCAACCCGATGTTCCTCGAGTTCCTCATCCCGGCCATGGTCACCTTCGCTATTCTATCGGCCACGCTTCTTGGCATTCCTGATCCTCTCGTCAAAGCTCGGGAAGATGGCATCTATCGCTCCTACAAGATCAACGGGGTACCGGCAAGTTCAATCTTGACCATTCCAGCATTAACCACTGTGTTACATCTGGTCATTGTGGCGGCGATCATCACAGTCACCGCTCCACTGCTTTTTGATGCCCCGGCGCCAGTGAATTGGCTCAATTATCTGATTACATTCGTTGTGATGGCTTTCGCTTCTGCAGGTATGGGTGTGTTGATTGGCGTACTCTCGTCCAGCACGCGCATGACGGTGATGTGGTCGCAGCTCATCTATCTCCCCTCTATGTTGTTGGGGGGGTTGATGCTCCCATCCAGCTTATTGCCCGACACGGTTTTGAAATTCTCCCAGCTCTTGCCGGCAACCCACGCAATGAACGCCTTCAACGCTTTGGCTATGGGTCAAGTTACGGATTTTAGCCCGTGGGGATCGGTTGTGGCTTTGTTCTTGAGTGGAATTATCTCATTTGGGCTGGCGATCTATATGTTCTCCTGGGACAGCCGCAACGAGGGTCGGCGGGGACACCCGCTCATGGCGCTGCTCGTCTTGCTGCCGTTCATCGTCGGGATATTTATCTTTTGAGAATGGGTGATGTAGATTAACCCTGATGAGGGGATTCTCCCTTATCCGTTGTTTGAACAATCTGAAGCCCTTACTATTGAGATCTCTTAGCAGGAGTTTTATTTATCGGGTCATGAAGCGAAAGAGCGAAAGACATAAGAGGGTTTAATATGGAACTCCCATCCGTAGCACAGCTTATTCCCGTTCTTCAGACTGCTATTGGCCCCATGATTCTGATTTCAGGAATCGGACTGCTGTTGCTGACAATGACGAATCGTCTTGGTAGAGCAATAGACCGAACGAGGGCCTTGGTTGGAGGACTTTCGAACACCGCCGAGGCGAAAAGGGAGAAGACCGTGGCCCAGCTTCGAATCCTGTGGGGCCGGGCGCGCATGATCCGCTTGGCAATTGCGCTGGCTTCAATCAGCGCGTTGGCTGCAGCGATTCTTATCATCGTGCTTTTTACCACAGCATTGTGGCAGATGGAGTCAGCCTGGGTTATTGTGGCGCTGTTCATGGTTTCTCTGGTGAGCCTGATTGTATCGCTGGTCATTTTTATCCGCGACATCAACCAGTCGCTGGCGGCGCTCAAGCTTGAGTTAGCAGCTGAGGAAATTATCGCTTCCTAAATGTTTAACCCCCAAAGAGCCCTCGGTTGTCTTTGCGATGGCTCAGAGACTGAATCTTTCAGTTTTTATTAATGGAGTTGTAATCAGCTTTCAATTAGCTCGTTGATCCTTCGGGATTGTTTTCTTGGCGTCGATAAACTGCCTGTGTGTAAGTCGAAGACTGTTGGCGATTGCACGAATCTCTTCAGTTTCCTCGTTTGACACGATTCCATCAGCGTTGGCTATTGAGAACAGGATATTCAAGAATTTCGCTCGCTCCTCGCGATCTGTTGAGGTGAAAAACTCCCGCGCCAGGCGGTAATAATCCATATCGGGACCAATTTCAGATACCGCGACCTCAGTGACAAATACGGCCTCTTCCGTGGTTATCCCCCATTCGTTGATAAGTGAACTCACGATGGCTTTATATTCATCGTCTGTAACCTCTAGATCGACGTGTGCGACCCGTGCCATCAGTCCGCCGGCGAGACTCAATTTCCTTAAGCGATCCTCATCAACATCAAAACTTGCTTGATCAAGCTCAAGCCTCCGTTGGACCTCGTAGTAGACTTTGTTCTTGATGAAATCCTCGAAGTGCTCCTCGCGGTTCGGCGCATCGGACAAGGCGGCTTCTCGTCGTTGAATGGAATTTTTCACTACTCGTCCGAGTTGACTGAAGACACCTGCGTTAGCTGATTCGATTTGGGTTTTAATTTCATTAACGATGACTTTCTCGTCCTCGTTTATAACGCCATCCGCCAGCATCAGGTCATCGAGACTTTGAAGGGCGATCGATTTATCGCTCGAAGACATCAATTCATTCTGAAGCTGTTCGACCAATCGTTCTCTTTCAGCGGGTCCAACTGGGGCTTCAATGTACATCTCCAGCATTGCCCACTCCCGTCCTGTCAAACCAGGGAGACGAAAGAGCAGGTCTTTCAAGCAATTTACTTCATCGTGTGCTACCTCACCGTCAGCCCAGGCTGCGGCGATAATTACTTTACCAAGGGTTAAATAAAAGTTTGCATCAGACATATTCGCCTCCATTAAGATTTACACCGGCAATTTCTAGGCAGTTCAATTATAACCAACTAAGGAAGTACTGGTAGTTTATCACCACCGCCCAGGATAATATGGGACACCCGCTTCGAAATTGCACTTCTTGGCTTTGCCCTAAACGCTAAGGACATCCATGCAACCCCCCGCGATTTTGTCCAAATGTGGGGTTAATAATTACCCTATACATAAAAGGGAACATATGTTAGTATCTGGGCTCGAAGGTTGCATGTAAGTTCTGTCTGGAAGTCGTAAGATCAAGGCCTGAGCTGAATGCTCGGGCCGGTTTGTTTGAAAACTCGACCACCGAGAACGAGACATAGCACCTAATTTGTAATTTGCCATAAGGAGGCAATATCTAATGTCGGAACGAGTTCTTGGAACGGTTAAGTGGTTCAATGGTAGCAAAGGCTACGGCTTTATTGAGCGCGAAGATGGTGATGATGTATTTGTTCACTATTCAGCAATCTTGGGTGATGGCTTTCGCAATCTAGATGAAGGCCAGCGCGTGGAGTTCATTGTTGAACAAGGTCCCAAGGGACCCCAGGCCGCAAGCGTAACGATCGTATAAGCTCTTTGAGCTGATCACGGAAAGCCCCCGCACTGCGGGGGCTTTTTTTTTATTTAATATTGAAAGAGGCGGTCACTGCGTTTGCTTATGACCTAGTCAGGGGCGAGATTCTTCGGCACGGAGTTTATCCTGAGTCTGTCGAAGGGTACCTCAGAATGACATCAAGTGGGGATTCGTCATGCTGAACGAAGTGAAGCATCTCGTTCTTTTTACTGGAGGGTTCTGCTTTCCAAGAACGAGATTCTTCGTCGCTGCGCTCCTCAGAATGACATTGGCTAAGAGTATGTCATTTCGAGTGAGCCGTTCGGTCCTTCGACTTCGCTCAGGACAAGCCCGGCGACCGAGAAATCCTTATGATGTTACTCTTGATAATTCCCTCTCTGAAAATGAAGGGGATCCTCTTCTGCTACGCAAACAGAAATTACGAACCTGGCCAGGAACACAAGTACTTTCGTAGGATTACGCAGGTCAAAATGCGGAGGTACGCTAGGCAGTGTCTAACGCTTACTCAATGGAGAGATATGTCAACACATCCACTTTGTTTTATTAATGCTGAGCGTTCCACGAGGCGGGAAATCCGGAAAATGGTCCGATATCTGTGTGTAATGTTTAATCCGTACTGCTGCGGCGCTAGCGCTGCATCTTGGAATAACAAAGCTTGCGTGGAAATTAATTCGCGCCAAGAATGGGGATCATGCGTCGCTGGTTGATTCTCCTTGTTCCATTAGGGTTGCTCTTGTTGGCCATCGGTTTTGGCGGTGGCTTCGTTTGGGCGCACAAACCCACCCCCACACCGACGGCGACGATTACACCAACATTCACACCTTCCCAAATGCCCACAAAAACCCTTACCCCGAGCACAACACCCTCGGCGACATTTACCCCCACACCCGTTTTTACGGCCACAATCACACTTACCCCCACAGTCACATATACGCCAAGTATCACACCTACACCCACCGCCACTCCGGAACTCCGCGGAAGGGTCAGCGTCCAGGCAAACTGCCGCTATGGCCCCGGCGCTGCCTATCTCTATGAATGGGGTCTCTACCCGGGCAACCGCGTCACGGTCCTGGGTCGCAACCAGGAAGGTACCTGGGTCTACGTGGATCCCTGGACTTATATGGACTACTGCTGGGTGAAGACCGAGTTCTTAGAGCTCACTTACGACGTATCCAGTGTGGCTCAGATCCGCACGCTGCTTCCTTATACGGAGTTCTACTGGGCACCTCGCAATGTGCGCGCCAGCCGCCTCGGCGATGAGGTCATGGTTAATTGGGATCTGATATCAATGAGTTTAGATGACAACCGTGGTTATCTGATTGAGGGCTGGCTATGTGTGGATGGTCAATTGCGCTTCACGCCGCTTCAGTTCTGGGCACCCCCCGCCATCCTTAAAGATGAGGCGGGTTGTATAGAGCCGTCCAGCGCGAGGATCTATACTGCCGAGAAACACGGGTACTCAGAGTGGGTGGCAATTGCCTGGCCTTCTCACCCAACACCCACACCGTAATACAGCTGACTTTCTCCACTTAACTCTACGGAAACGTTAATGTTCTCTTTCTCATCTCGGTTAGCCCTCATAGCCCTCGACTCGCG
>DAOUTT010000054.1 GCA_030668545.1 Anaerolineales bacterium
CTTATGCTGGGTTAGATACTCCTCGATCACCTGGTCGGGGAGGTCCATATTCTTCGGGGAAAGAGGATCGATGGAGGGGGATATGATATCTTGCTCGATCGCAAGATCAGGGACCTTATAATCCTCAGAGGAGACGATCATGCGATCGTATTCGACAACGTAGGGTTCCATGAAAGCCCAAGCCTGAGGGTTCGGCTTCGTAATATCAATGTGGCAGCGCCAGACCCAAGGAGAGGTATGCGCTATGTCACGAACCAACGCGCATGGTTGTGGATCATGAATGATGACATAGTCGTGATCGAGAAAAGCAAAGCGAGCAAATTTCTCATTAATAAACTTGTAAATCTCCAGTTCCTCTTCTGAAAAAGACAGGTCCTGCCCTTGAAGCGTGTTGTGGAACTTCTTCGTTACCTCGAAGAAATCTGGGATTCCATGCAGGACTCGCCAATCCGTGCGGATTCCCAGATCGTTCATCAACAATACGAAACTATCCAAAATTTCTGCGACACCACCACCGTAACTGGTTGCGTTCACATGGGCAACCGTAGCGCCTTGAAGTGTTTTCGCCTTCTCCCGGATTTCTTTCAGGACTGCATCGTCGGCGATCCCGCGATAATCTTCGAAATGCTTAATTCTGTTTTTCATTGATGAGAACCCTCGTCTTGATTTGATGTTTTTACTACTCCATCTTCTCGCCGCCCGGTCTTCCTGAGAAGCGAAGTAGTTACAATCGTTTTAGATTGGATTCAGCAGCTTGGATGTGAATTGAGCATCTTAACTCATACCCTTGATAGGTTTATAAACCCGCATACGCCCGCTTACCGCTAGCGGCAATTCTATCATCAATAGCCCCCCTTTGTACGCGTATTAAACAAACATCTTCCGCTTTTGGAGGTCCACGGGGAACCAGAGCGGATACTGGCTAAACACCTCGATCACGTCCACCATCGCCAGGATGGTCTCGGGTGAAATGTCCCTGGTTCACAAGTACAAAGGAAATGATTATCTAGCTGCGGTCCTTGCTTGATTAGTTGCTTGGGAGAGTGGCCGGTTTACGCGCTGTGACCTTCGCACTGAAGACCCTCCGCCGAATGGATTCGCTAGTCGAACCCTGGTCATCTCCCAGGTAATAAGGTGTCGCTTCCCGGCCTTCCATAACCAAAGCCACCCGACTTGAACCGGCATTTACGACGAGGCGCTCTTCAGGATTTAGTTGTTCCAACGCAGCTTCAATTACGGATTCATCCAGATAAACCGGCGTTAGCTTCACGTCGACGAAGCCGGCGGACTCAATAGCTGCGGTGTACTCCTTCACGTCCAGCGCCCCAGCGAGGCACCCAACCCATGCGCTCAAATTTTCTTTTATCCCCTCGGGGAGGGCTCCATCTGTGACGATATCGCTTACGGCCAAGCGACCTCCCGGCCGCAACGCGCGGTAGGCCTCACGGAAGACCTGAGGCTTGTCTGGACTTAGATTGATGACGCAGTTCGAGATCACGACATCCGCGGCCTCATCGGCGACCGGAAGGTGCTCGATCTCCCCCAAACGGAACTCGACATTCTCCGCGCCAAGGTTATCTTTATTGAGGCGTGCTTTCTCGATCATCTCGGCGGTCATGTCGATACCGATAACGCGGCCAGATTCGCCCACTTGCTTCCCAGCCAGAAAGCAGTCGATTCCACCGCCCGAACCGAGGTCTAACACGGTCTGGCCTGACTCGAGCGAAGCAAGCGTCACCGGATCGCCGCATCCCAGGGAAAGACCAGTCACATCATCGGGTAAGGACTCCACGTCCGGGTTTTCGTAGATCTTCGATACCATGTCAATATCATTAAGGCCCGTCGACGTGGAACACCCACAACTGCTCTCATCCGGTCCGCAGCACCCGGCTCCACCGGTTGCCTCAAACTCTGAGGCAATACTGCCATAGTGATCGCGCACTTGAGTGCGAACGTCTACGTTTTGATCCGTGCTTTTATTTTCCGTCATTACCATAACTCCTTTTATAGATATATTTACATACTTCGATATATTTTCTCAAAAAAACATCCTTGCTTTGCTCATTCCACAAGCTCGACGGGGTGCTCGGGTGCGAAATTTTCAGCCACCTGGCAGCATCCTTCCGCCATTCTCTCCTGATTTAGCGTGTACAACACCTGCTTGCCGCGTCGTTCCGATCGCACCAACCCGGCTGTCTTGAGAATTTTCAAGTGATGTGAAACAGTAGGTTGAGCTACATTGGTTTTCTCAACAATATCGTTCACGCTCAATAACTCGCAGCAGCAGATCGCCATAATTTTCTGACGAGTCTCATCCGCAATCGCCTTGGCAAACTCAACCGTGTCAACAGATTTGGGTTTCATATTGATGTCCGTCTATAAGATATTATATCGATGTTCTTCAATATGTCAAGCGGGAGGCCAGTTTCGGCCGGGCAAAATAGGGGCCCTTATGATCCAGATGATTCAAGGTGTCATCCGGCAATTATTCTTCCTGCATTACTTTCTCGTTGGCGAGCAAGACTAGGGTCTAGTTCAGTCCTGCCTCGTCGGATTCTGGGTTGAGCTCCTGCATCCTGCCCGACCCGAGGAAAACGACCCGCTCCGCGAGATTCGTGGAGCGATCAGCGATGCGTTCAAAATTGTGACCTGCAAAAAGCAAATACAGCCCTCCCGTGGTCATCTGCGGATGCGCGGAGATAAACTCCATCAGACCACGGAAGAGTTTTGTATAGATTTCATCGATCTCATCGTCCATAGCTGCAACCCGAGGAGCCATAGCCGCGTCTTCTTGCGCATATGCGTTGAGCGCTTGTTTAAGCATCTCGCTAACCTTCTCGAACATCAACGTGAGCCCGGGCGGTATTTCAATCTGTTCTTCCACTTCCATGCGCAGGACAATCGTTGCGATCCCGGCGGCGTGATCGCCCATTCGCTCGAGATCACCGACCATATTCATCGCCGCGACGACAGCGCGCAGGTCGCTCGCCGCGGGTTGCTGCGTGGCGATGAGCGAGAGGCTTTCCTCCTCGATATCGAAACGTTTTGCGTTAATAGCGTCATCATTGGCAACGACCTTCTGTGCCAACACGGTGTCTCGATTAAGCAGCGATTCCATCGCTCGGGCAATGGCCTCGGCGGTCATTACTCCCATCTGGAGGACCTCATCTTTGAGTGCTGCCAGGTCACGGTCCAGTGCAGCGCGCAGTGGCTGTTCTATCGATTGCTTGCTCATAGCATCATCCATCTTCTTTCACTCCAGATCGAAACCAACAGGTTCTCCTCACGCCTTTCAAGGTTCCCACTAACTCGCTTTGAAACTCGCAATGATACCGCCGATGCTTCTGATTTTATTGCCTACATCCGTAAACACAAACGCTCTGATGGAAACGTAATTCTCTACATTGTAATACTACTCCGCAGAACTACTCCTGTGTTTCTTCAAGTAACCATAGCCCAGGGCGAGTCCGTCGGCGTGAACAATGATCAGGGCAAGAACGTCGCGAAAACATTCTTTTGTCACACACTCTCCAGTCGTCGGTCTGCGCCGATGGAACGCACAATCTCCAGGGCGTTGTCATGCAGACGCCTATTCGAAGCAAGTACGCCAATGTTTTCAGTCAACCCGCGTCCGCGGGTGAAATCGAGCGTGTTTCCGCGCAGGTCTGTCACTTCCCCGCCCGCCTCCTCGACGACGATCGAGCCTGCGGCTTGGTCCCATATCTTCTCCACATAGCCCGGCTGCGCTGGAGAGAGCAGGCGGAAGAGCAAATCACCCTTGCCCGCAGCCATGAGCGCATATTTCGCTTGACTATCCATGAGCGCTGGCGGATGCGCTGTGCCCAGGCGCTCTATAATCTGTTCCAGTTTCCCCGAGTCGGTATGGCCGGACTCAAACGAGCGCAACACCCGCGCCTGCTCCGGGTCACTTATCGTAGAGACCGAGAGTTTCCCCAAAGACTTCCCTTCCATCGAGAGCGCCCAGCAACCCTGACTCCGAATCGCGACGACGACCACCCCCTCGCCTCCGATCTCTGGCTCAAGCTGGTGATTCAGGTTCGGACAGCCCAACGCGCCGACGGCAACCTGACCCTCCTCGAGCAACGCCAGTGCAGTCACATATTGATCGCCTCGCAAAAAACCCTTCGTGCCGTCGATAGGATCAAGGGTCCAAAACCGATCCGCCGTCTTCCCGTCCCCATGATCGATCCACCGACAAACATCTTCCGATTCTGCTCCCTCGTGAATGCGAGCAACATACGCCGTCACAGCCTTAAGCGTCTTTGCCCCTTCAGCCACCTGCAGGGTTTGGCTGGCCTCCTCCGCGATCAAAGGATCTTGGGGGTAGGTGTCCATTAATAAGCTGGCGACCACGGCTTGGCTGGCGAAGTCTGCTACCGTCACCGGTGATCGATCCGATTTCTCCAACGCCTGGGTGACCATCTCACTCTGAATCTCACGGCAGAGCTTCGCCGCCACACTCACCGCCCGGGCGGCGAACAGCGCTTCCTCACTGTAGGGTTTTCCTATAAATAAATCTTGCATAGCCTCACCTCTTTTTCCATCCCGATAGACTTCGCCGCTATCCGTCTGCAACGCTCTTCGGTCACACTTCTTCTCCAACCCAGATATACACCAATTTCGCTAGGGTACAATTTTACGCTACGTATTACCGGAGGCGTTCCCTATGTATCGATTCCTATTGCTGTTCGGATTCGTATTCCTCACGGGCTGCACAGTCCTGACTCCAGATGCCTCACCCCCATCTCCGACACCCGCGCCCACATTCACTCCGGCGGTGCATCCCACAGAAATCCCGCCTAACCGCATTATCTCCCTGCCCGACCCCGCGTCGGCAGCCTGGAAGGAAGTGCTCACGGGGTTCACTCGGCCGCTCGCCCTGACGAACGCTGGCGATGATCGTGTCTTCGTTGTCGAACAACGAGGTTTTATCTGGGCGGTCGATTGGGACCAGGACAAGCCGCAAGTATTCCTGGACATCCGCGATCGGGTGAACGACCGCGCGAACGAGCAGGGCTTGCTAGGACTGGCCTTCCACCCGGGGTTCAACGACAACGGGCGCTTCTTCGTGAATTACAGCGGCGTCAACGGTGAAACCATTATCGCCGAATATCACGCAGATACGAACCATATCGTGGGGAACAGCGAGAGTGAGATTGTGCTGCTGCGAATCGATCAGCCCTATGCCAATCACAATGGCGGGGCGCTGGCTTTCGGACCGGATGGCTATCTATATATCGGAACAGGCGACGGTGGCTCTGGTGGGGACCCGCACGGCAACGGCCAGCGCCTGGATACACTGCTGGGAAAAATACTGCGGATCGACGTAGATACAGGTGAACCCTATGTAATTCCGCAGGATAACCCCTTTGCGGATAGCGGCGGGCAGCCCGAGATCTGGCTCTACGGCCTGCGGAACCCATGGCGGATTGCATTCGACCGAACGACCGGTGATCTCTTCATCGGCGATGTCGGTCAGAGCCAATGGGAGGAGATCAATTTTCTACCTGCGGACTCGACCGGCGCGATAAACTACGGCTGGAATCTGCGCGAGGGTGCACATGATTACATCGACGGCGACGCGGACGCTCTTGTTGATCCAATCGCGGAATACGACCATAGCCTGGGATGCTCGGTTACCGGCGGTGTGGTGGTTCGCGACCCAAGCCTTCTGGCCTGGCAGGGGGTATACATGTACGGAGATTATTGCAGCGGGCGGGTCTGGGGTTTAATGCAAGATGAGAGCAGTGCGTGGTTGAGCGCGCCGCTCTTCAAAATCGCAGGGACAATCAGTTCGTTCGGGGAGGACCACGCAGGTCGGGTATATCTTGTTGACCACAATGGGGCTATTCTCCGTTTGGAACCCGTCCCCTGAGGAAAAAACAGACCGTGATGTCTCTCATGCTCGCCGGAACCATTCTTCCGGACACCTGCATGCGAACGTCACGGTCTACATTATGATAATCCGCTAGCTCAATGCCGCAGCTACGATCTAATCTACGCGTCCGATTCTAAAAGCTGAAGCTGGTAGATCTCTCCCGTTTGCTTTTCCAGGGTAGAGGTAAAAGCGCGCAAATGATTGTAAGAGCCTTTTAGTAGATTCTGGTAAACGAGAAGCAAATCTTCATTGTCGGTCTGCTCGATATAGTCCTCCAGATCGACAATGTCTACCTCTTCCACCAGGGCGCCCACACGAAGTGCGTCAGCCAACGACTGGCTTCCATCTTCCATCAACTGATCATACAGTGCCTGCAGCTCAGGGTTGGTAAACACACCCACGGCCGTATCCTCCGCCGGATCGGGAAGACCATAGCGCTCCAGTAGATCTGCCACAGCACTCATGTGCGCTTCTTCGGCTTTGGCAATGTTCTGGAAAATGCGGATACCCCATTGTTCATAGAGCATCAGATAGACATCCCTGGCCAATTTTTCTTCCTCGCGCATGAAGCTAAGACCTTCCGCCTCAGCCTCGCTCAGATCTGTAGTTGCAATCCTGCTGAATGCGTGGTCCAGCGCGGCCGGATCGACATCCGTATTGTTATCTTCATCAACAACAGTAATGTCTTCCACCACAGCGGGAGCGTCTACGGTTGCAGGAACTTCTGGCGTCGAAGTGCTGCACGCAGCCAATGCGACGACGAACAATCCAATCAATAACAAACCCGTATTTATACTTTTTAACTTTTTCATAATTTGCCTTCCTCATATTCTTGGTTATTTTATTTTCATGACTCTTTTTATGCCCAATTTATATCCTGAGCATTCGAATATGCGGTGACGTTTATATGAAGATATGATGAATGCGCGGCCAGGGGAACCCTGTCGCGCTCCACCTTCAGTTGGTCACTTTAAGCATGGCGCGCGGGATCTATCGTTGTTGGAAAAACAGAAAAGTCTCAGGGGCCTTCCTCAAGAAAACAAAGGGTCTACAACCGGGGTGTGTTCAAGTACTTTCGCAAACGCCTGAAACATATAGAGCTGGAATACTTTGGAAGGTTTTGAGCGCCTACTTTCGAAGCCCAATCCAGAATCGGGGCAAGTAGCGAGGGGTTCGGCTAAAATAATCCGCTGCACCGGGCAAACGCATCTTCAATTCCCACTCCTCGAGTTCGAAGAGCAGCGGTGAGAGGATTGCCCAGGCCAGCAGCCACACCCAACTCGCCTGGCTGCTCGTGAGAAGTGCGAGTCCAAGGGCAATCAACCCAATCCCTGCCCCCATCGGACGACGCAGGTAGTCGTACGGACTCTTCGTAACTAACCGCGCACCGGGCCAGGCATAGAAGGTCTGTCGCGCTAACGATATCACCGACCAAATCAGAAGAATCCCTCCGGGCACGATAATCAACATGCCGATCGCCTGGAAAACTACCGCTGGTGGCTGAAGTTGGGAAGGCTGCATAGATACCATCCAAATAAATGACAAAACGAGGCCGGCCGCGGACAGGGCCGAGAGTATCCCGGCCAGCCCCCAGAGCCATTTCCCGACCATGGGCGCCGTCCGCCGAACGAGGATGGCACTGAACTCAGCCAGGGCAGCGGCGAGGAGTGCGAGCACGAACGGGTACGATGAAATAAATTCGATCATCAAGATCTCCGCTAACTAAAGAGTAGGTACGCTATCACAGCCAGTAAACCCAGGCCCAGCGCTGCCGAAAGGCTCAACCCCGCGCTTAACACCCATATGGCAAGTGTCGAACGCAACGGGGATTTTTCAACAATACCGTCGTCAACCACGCCCTGCGAGCGTGTAGTTGTGGTAAAGCGGGGACGCAGGAGAAAGATCGCAGCAAGAACAACCACGATAAAAGAAGTCGGAGGGACGAAAAGCAGGCCTGCCCGTACCAGGCTTTCCAGCGGAAGACGGCTGATCACGCGCGCGAACCGTTCTGGTTGAACGTAAAAAAACGTCAATGCCGCCAGAGATCCCAGCAACGCGGGAATTGCCGTGAACAGCACAACGCTGACCGCATAATCGATCAAGCGCCTGGGTTCTTGTGCCCCATGCGCGAGCCGCGCCTCAGCATCCTCGACCTTGTCGCTTTCTATGTCCTCTTTCCCACTTTCTAAAGAAGATAAAAGCAGCACTGCGATGAGAGCGAGTGCAAAAAACACCCAGGGCAGGAACGGTGTAGCTGCGCGCAAGTATGTCTCGCCCGGAAACGGCTCAATCAGACGATCAAAACGGGAAGGTGAGACAAAGGAAAGTGCCCACACAGAGAGTGAAAACATAAACGCGGGGAGGGCGACGATCAGCATCAGCATCCCCGCCGTCCTTGCGACTGGCAGGCTGCGCTTTCGAGGCTGGACCTTTACAGGCTGAGTTTCGATCTCGGCGCGCGGTTTCTCCACCGCGTAGAGAACAGCCAGGACTACAATCGCAAACAGCGTCGCCGGCGCGAAGACAAGCGCCGTCCGGATGAACGATTCCCCGGGGAGACGCGCGATCAAGCTCCCGAAGCGGCCGGGAGCCAAGTAAAACAATGCCAGAGTCGCGACGGAGAGCAACAGCATCGGCACCGCCGGGAAGAGAACCAACGCCGCCACCACGCGGGTATACGGCCATGACTGACCTTGACCAACCATCCGTTGGCTGCTGTTTGTAGGAAAGTTATGACCCATCGCTGCACCTCAAGATCGTACAACCGGCGAAAATCATCGCTCTGTCTAAGTGATTCTTTGCTCCACGCGACAATCTCGCGCCGAGTCTAACAGGGAATACCAGAGGGGTCTACACGGCCTCCTGTTTGACAATAGAACGTTTGTTCTATATAATCGAATTGCCAGCGTTTTCCCCGCCGCCCCTTCTGCAGCGCCAAGGAGTCGATCGTGTGGTTCGAGCGTAGGTCCCGATCTTCCCGTCGGGAACGCAACTGCGAGCAACAAGCCTCAGCACCACCCCGCCAAGGTGGTGTTTTCGGATCCATCCACCAACCCATCAAGCAGCCTCCCAAAAAAGCCGCAATATCTTCTCATCGTTGGACAGTTGAGGTTAGCGCTGAGCTTTCTACTCGCCTGCGCCGCGCCGCGCGCGCCCGCGCCCGCCCGCCGGAGATGCTAGTTAATGACATCCTGGAGCGCGGGCTAGAGCAGGAGACGCTGCGGGTGCATGCAGAGCACGCCCTGGCCTCGCTCACCCCGCGCGAGCAGGAGGTGACATGGCTTGCTGCCCGCGGGCAAACCAACCACCAGATCGCTGACGCACTGGTGATCTCCTCCGAGACTGTCAAGTCGCACATACACAACGTGCTCATAAAATTCGGCTTGCGCAGCAAGTCCGACCTGCGCCTGCTTCTGCTCGACCTGGGCATACGTTGGTGGCAGGACGACACAACATAAAGCGGCTTGCAGAGCTCACGAGCGCGCCAGTCGCCGTCGCCTCGGACTCCTGCCCGCACGCGCAACTCCGCCGAGAAAGTCGGCGCTATACAACAGCGCAACCACTGCTGCCCCGGCCTTTCTTGCTGCAAATCGTATCGAAACGTGCCAAAGAGGGTTTTACTAGCAAGGGTCCATCGCCACGGATGAGACACTATCTCAACTCGTGAAAGGAGTTTTTTATCATGCTCGTCGATCGCATCATGAAAGCCTTTATGTTCAACAAAGAAGTATATAGTGAGGTCGAGCACGACACATCGTTTACGACAAC
>DAOUTT010000328.1 GCA_030668545.1 Anaerolineales bacterium
CCAGATCGTGTCATGGGGGTTAACCGAGAGCCACGCGCTAGAGGCGTTCTTTCCTTTGACCTCAGCTATATCCCCTTCTGACAACCCCCAGGCGTAAAGATACTGCTTATCCGGACCGTAGCGGCAGTTGATGCTTCCGAGAGCGGTGGCGATCGCAGCTTCCGGGGTGGGTGTCGCTCTGGGTGTGGGACTGAACTCTGGAGTCGGCGTCTCGGTGATCGTGGCCGATGGGCTCGGGCTGGAAGTTAGTGTCGCACTGGGCTCTATTGTTGGGCTCGCGGTTGTACTTGGCTCGATTGTTTCGGTCGGGGGCGCGCTGGTGGGGGAGGGTGGCGCAGCCGTAGGGCTTGTTGGGGCTTGAGATTGGGCGCAAGCCGAGAGAGCGATTGCGCAGGAGAGAAGGGTGATGAAACGCCGAAAAGGGTTCTCCATATTCGCCTCCTATGGCGATGTGTGTGAAGCCTTCGGTGGGAGAGGGTACAACTTTACAGCTAGGCGCGAGGGCGCGCAACTGATCTTATCATATGGACCACGGGATCACTCCTGCCAGGTCAACCGAGCCGGGCATGGGTGAAAAGTGTATAGTTTTGCAGTGGTTGCCGCGGGAGCCCAACAGACGTATAGTATTTCTCAACGCGATCAACGATGTTCAGCCAACTGGAGGCGCATGTGATTTCGAGCACACTACGCAGATGTTTGTTAATCATTGTTTTTCTCATGTTGTCCGCCTGTGATTTCAACTCGTTGGTTTTCAACCTCAGTGGGGAGGACGCGAATAAGCCGCCAGGTGGCGGGGCCAAACCTTCCCAGACGAGCGTTAAAGTCGTTGCCTCGCAGGTCATCGAGGACGAGATATTCAATCTGCGCGGGGATTCTCAGCTTGAGCTCGACCTGACGCCGCCGGAGGGGTCGACAGCACCAACCTTTGCCGTTCAGGCTACTGGTGATGGGACCAAGCAGGTCAGTATTGCTGGCTTCGATCGGGGCAAAATCTGCTGGGTGAACTATTCATTTAAAAAAACCATCATGCAGCTGAATGGAAGCGTTGATGCGCAAACCCAAGCTCTGACGTTTACTCTCACCGAGACCTTCGAGGGCAAACCCACGACAACCACCGATTGTGGCATGTTGCCCCCCATGGATGGCACGCTGTTGTTCACACCTTCCGTTGAAGGACCTTACAGGCTCTCGCTTGAGAATCCGGTCTTCAAGCTGAGTTCGGAGCCGAACTCATGGACGGAAGTGCGCCTGGAGATTGAGGGCGAGTAGATTACCTGTGGCGAGGTCCCGCCAATATCTACAAGGTATTCTGAGCACTACATTTAGGAGATTCAATGATGAATCCAGTTCTTGAAACGATCCACCAACGCAAATCCGTGCGTGCCTACGAGGATAAACCGCTGCCCGAAGATGTGCGCGACATGATCCTCAAATCAGCCGTGCGCGCGCCGACGGCCGGCAATATGATGCTGTATTCCATCATCGAAGTCAGCGATCAAGAAGCCAAGAACAAGCTAGTCGAGACTTGCGATAACCAGCCTTTCATCGCCAAGGCGCCGCTCGTTCTCATTTTCCTCGCCGATTACCAACGCTGGGTTGACTATTTCAAAGTTTCTGGAGTGGAACAACTCTGCACAGAAAAAGGTGTGCCGATGGTGATGCCAGAAGAGGGGGATCTGTTCCTCGCCTGTTGTGATGCCCTGATCGCTGCGCAAACAGCCGTGATCGCGGCTGAGTCCATGGGCGTAGGTTCCTGTTACATTGGAGATATTCTAGAGAACTACGAAGTTCACAGAGAGATGTTCGACCTGCCCCAATATGCCATTCCGATCTGCATGGTTTGCTTCGGTTACCCCTCACAAGAGCAGAGAGAGCGGGAGCGGACGGAACGATTCGGCGAGGAGTTCATCGTTTTCAAGAATCGGTACAGGCATCTTGGGGAAGATGAATTCAAAGAGATGTACGCGGGCACGCACGAACGAATGATGGCGGGGAGTGCAGAAATGCGTGACCAACCCAATGTTGGGATCAGGATGTATAAGCGCAAGTTCAGTGCCGAGTATGCGGTGGAAATGCGAAGATCGGTCCGTGCGATTCTGGAGGCATGGATAACGTAACTTAGACCTATTAGCAGCGTGTGGGTCTGCTTGACCATGGACGGTCGAGCTTGTTGGGAATGAGATTCTTCGTCGCTTAAATGCTCAGCATGTCATTAAGATGGAGCCTGTCATGCAGATTGGAAAGACGAAACTTCAGAAGAGGTTCCCCTGGTTTATTTCTCTCTTCGCTTTTTCAACGAAATACCTAGTCTCGCATTCTGGACAGAACAGATAGTACTCGTAATAAGATGATTGACCCGGTTTGGGTTTCCCGCGCGGTTTCTTTTTAACCACCGGGGTCTGACACTTCCGGCAGGGCTGCCCAACCTCGGTGATCTTCGAAGGGGCCAGCTTCTCTAATTCCAGTTGTTTCAAGTACCCGGTATCTTCGAGTAAGTCTTCTCCTTCGATGGCGGCATAGGATAGGTGATCCGCCCGTTCATTATG
This sequence comes from Anaerolineales bacterium, assembly GCA_030668545.1. Lineage (GTDB taxonomy): Bacteria > Chloroflexota > Anaerolineae > Anaerolineales > E44-bin32 > E44-bin32. Next base: position 2,547 of record DAOUTT010000328.1, read on the forward strand.
CGCATCTCCCGCGTGCCCTTTCACCCACGAAAAGTGGACTTCATGCTCCTCGATCAAGGGGAGCAGCCTTTCCCACAGATCTGCATTCGGGACGCGGATCCCGCCTTTGCGAATATAATCGTTCTCTCTCCAGGAAGCAGCCCATCCCTGCGTAACGGCGTCAACGAGGTATTTAGAGTCACTGAAGATCGTGGCCGTGCATTTCTCTTTCAGGCTCTCAAGACCAGCGATTGCCGCCATGAGCTCCATGCGGTTGTTGGTCGTGTGACGATAGCCCTGCAAGAACTCTACTTCCGATCCTTCAGACAGGATAACGAA
>DAOUTT010000060.1 GCA_030668545.1 Anaerolineales bacterium
AATTCCTGGTCTGTATTAAGTAGGTCTACACGACCGATTTCCTTTAGATATAGCCGTACAGGGTCATCGCTGAGTTCCAGAGTAAGTGACATTCGTTCAAGCGCCTGTTTCTCCTCGGCACTCTTAACTTCCGACACTTCCTCTTCCTTCAAATCAGGTTCTATCGCAATTGCTTCCCCATCAACGACGTCAACAGGGTCCTTCACATCCTCTTGAAGAACCTTATCAGACACATCGGGGGGCGAAATTACTTCTTCCTGTTTCAATTTCTTCTTTTTCGTCACTCGGTATAACCTCTAAAGGATGGCTGCAGTTGAAATCGGTCCGCCTTGACGTGAAAGCACCTGATCCAATCGCCTCTCAATATCTGCCAAGCGCTGGACCTCTCGGGTAAGCTGCCAAATTTGTTCCTGTTGGTCCTCACCCTCTGAAGGTGACTGCTCCTGCAAGGCTTCAAGCTGAAAGCGAATATGCGTGAGCTCTGATTCTAGCCAACGCTTGCGTAAACGAAAGAAGTTCGCAATCACTTCGTCTATGACCTTCTGTTGAAGAATATCGATATTACCAAACTCATCTATCAATGTCTCGGCGATTGAATACAGTTGAGGCTCCAGATTATTCTGCCAATAGTGGACCGGCTCTTCTTCATGCTGGCCGAGTGCAGAGCGAATGACTTTAAAGATCATCTGGAACTCGGTGCTTGAGAAATCCTGATTCGACGAACGTTCGATCTCCAACGCCTGGAATTCCCGGTCTACTCGATAAAGCAGTTCGGGGTGACCCAACAGAACAGCCATACAGAAGCTTTCTACCGCGCCCGAAGGAGAAATTGTAGCAGGTTTCTCCTCTACTTCACTTACAGCTTGAGGTGCACGCCGGCTGCGTCGTGGTTTCACTTTTCGGTACTGGAGCAACGCGCGTTCGTCCACTTTCAATCGTCGAGCGAGGTTTTGACGATAAACTTCTCGCTCTACAGGATCAGCAACATCTTCGATCAATGGAAGTACCTGGCGGGCGATCTCTGCTTTCGCTTTGGGATCTTCAACGTCGCGCGCTGCAGTGGCAACATCGAGTACGTAATCCACAATCGTTTGCGCACCTTCAAGCAATCCCGTCCAAGCTTCTGGATCATCTATAACGACCTCGTCTGGATCCAAACCCTCCGGTAGAGTGACAATCCGCAAATCGGCATCCAGACGACCTTCGTGACGAACCAATCCCCGGGCATTAAAAACTGGATCGACTTCCCGATCGAGCGTCTCGCGAGCGACATCCAGACCGCGTAAAGTGGCCTGGCTTCCAGCTGTATCAGCATCCAGCGCTAAGACAATCCGCCGGCTGTAACGCTTCAATAAGCGCAACTGGCTCTCTGTGAGCGCTGTGCCCATTGGGGATACCGCATTGCGAAAACCGGCTTGATGCAATCCGATGACATCCATATAGCCCTCAACGATGACCGCCTGATCCAGCTTGCGGATATCCTGTCGGGATTTATCCAGTCCATACAGGAGCCGACCTTTATCGAAGGTCGAGGTTTGTGGTGAGTTCAGATACTTGGGAACGGCTTCGGGGTCCAGCACCCTTGCACCAAAACCCGCCATGCGGCCACGCACGTCGCGTATCGGGAACATGATGCGATTTCTAAAGCGGTCGAAAAGACCTCCCGTTTCACGTTCTGAAACTACTCCCGCATCCACAAGGTCTCGTTCTTGGAAACCCCGTTCGATGAGATGCTTCATTGTCGCATCCCATGAATCGGGCGCATACCCAATCTCAAACGTCTCCAATGTTGCATCACTCATGCCACGATCACGAAGATAGGCGAGGGCGGGTTCTCCTGCGGCTGTCGAAAACAATTGATGACGGAAAAAGGTGACCGTTGCGTCGAGCAATTCATGCAGTCTCTGGCGACTTTCGTCCTCCGCCTCTTGCTCCGGTGTGTGTGGTACCAGTTCTACACCCGCACGCTCGGCGAGATAGGCCAGGGTCTCTGAGAAGTCCCAGCCCTCTTTCTTCATTACAAAACTGAATATGTCGCCGCCCTCGTTGCATGCGCCGAAACACCGCCAGGTCCCACTATCCGCAAAGACAGCAAACGCGGGAGTCCGTTTATTAGGATGGAATGGACAAAAGCCCGTGTAATTTTTACCGGACTTCCGGAGTTTTACCGTTTCGCCGACCAGGTCGACGATATCGATGCGATCTTTTACTTCGTCGATAACGCTCATCAGCCTCGAGTTCTCATCGCCTTGAATGACGGTATTTCAATCGACATCAACCCCAAAAACCTTTACTGGAACCATTTTAAGTAGGTTCAAATGTTCTCGTCTCAAACCCTTTGAAACAGAAGGGCAATAATCTTTTAACCTGCTTCAAACGAAATCCGTTAAAACCCTTCCAATTTAGAGAGATCAAGTACATTATGTGCCAACTTAACAACGCGTTGGATCGTGCCTAACCGGTTGCTCCGAAGTTCTGGCTCTTCGGCCATGACGAGAATTTCATCAAAGTAGTGCGTTATAACCGGAACAAGCGGTTGAAACATCGTGAAGAAATCGTCGATGGATCCCATCTCTCGATTAACACTCTCTGCGCCGAGAACCGCCGCGAAGAGTTCCTTCTCGGCATCCTCTTCAAGCATTTCTGGGCGAACGGTGAAAGTGCCCTCTTCGCCGCGAGTTATACGGGCACAACGCGCATAAGCTTGCAGCATCTCCGGCCAATCATCTCGCTCTCGCCAGGCCTTCAGATTTTCCACCGCACATGCGGCGCTGGTGGGGTCATTGCCCTGTTCTGCCAGAACTGCATCAACAGCGTCGTGCGGCTTCCCCTCTGCAAGCAGATGGGCTTGTAACCGTGCCGTAATGAATTCAAGGCATTCCTTGACACTATCTTCCGGTGCTTGGATGGGTAAATTTTCCTTTGCGGCGTCGATTGCAGCGTGTAGATCCATGGAGATATTTCGCACAATCAAGACCTGGACCAAGCCAATCGCAGTACGACGAAGGGCAAATGGATCACGCGCTCCCGTTGGTTTATAACCGGCTGCGATTAGTCCGATGAGTGTATCGAGGCGATCCGCCAACCCGACTGCGACTCCTGCCTCCGTTTCCGGAAGATGATCATTAGCAGAGCGCGGGAGGTAATGATCCCGAATCGCGTCGGCGACTCCCTCAGGTTCACCGCTTTCAAGAGCATACACCCGGCCAATCTCGCCTTGAAGCGCCGTCATTTCAATCACCATCTTCGTAGCAAGATCCGCTTTGCAGAGATGCGCCGCTCGTTGCGCGACCTGGATCGCTTTTTTGTCAAGCCTCAGCATTTCACCAACTGTTGCGGTCAGTTTTTCGATGCGCGCGACTTTATCCAGCATCGATCCCAGGCTCGATTCGAAGGTCAGGGTACTCAGTTTTGGTAAATAGGATTCTAGCGGAATTGTGAGGTCTTTCTTCACGAAGTACGCTGCATCTGCGAATCGTGCCCGGATGACATTCTCGTTACCTATCGTTACGGTATTCAGGTGCGCTTCGCCACCGTTGCGCACACTGATCAAGTAGGGCAGCAGTGCGCCCTTTTTCTCAATCGAGAAATATCGCTGATGTTTCTTCATCACGGAAATGAGCACTTCCCGTGGCAGTTCCAGGAATTCGTCGTCGAAAGTACCGCGGAATGCGGTCGGCTTTTCAACAAGATTCGTCACCTCATCCAGGAGATTGGGGTCGTCGACGATTTCGCCACCCACTTCTTTTGCCAGACGTGTTATCTCCTCCTGAATACGGCGCCTGCGCTCATCCACATCAAGCAGAATTCCGTCTTCCTTCATGACCCTTAAATAATCTGCAGCATCATGGATCGTTGTGTTTTCAGCCGCCTGGAATCGCAGCAGGCGCGTCGTTCTACCCGTCGATAAATCAGCGTACTTAAAAGGCACAACATGTTCACCATGCAGCCCCAACAGCCAGCGAATGGGCCTGGAGAAAGCGACCTGGGTTTGATTCCAACGCATGGATTTCTCAAATCGTATGCTACCGATGAGATCAGGGATAATCGCGCCGAGAACCTGATTGGCAGGTTCACTCGATTCTTGCACCTCGGCGACGACATAGATGCCCCCATCAATTTCCTGTCGCTTAAGCGCATCCAGGCTGACGCCTTTGCTGCGCGCAAAACCCTGCGCGGCTTTCGTCGGTTTCCCATCAGCATCGAAAGCCCGATCAACAGGTGGTCCTTTCTCAAGCGTTGTCCGCTCCTCTTGAGCCGGCGCCAGACCCTCAACATAGAGCACCAGCCGACGTGGCGTCCCGAGTGTCTTGATCTTTTGATAATGTAAACGGTTCTCTTCGAGCATCGTCCTGGCGCCCTGTTCTAGCTGAGAGAGCGCAGATGTCAGATCTTTTGCTGGGAGTTCCTCGGTGCCGATCTCGAGCAGGAAAGGTGCGGGCTCAGATGGCGCTGTACCTGGTTCGACTGCGAGCTCTTCAGGAAGCGCAACCTGCCAACGGGATCGCCAAGGGAAGCCGGCTTCCTCCCGCTCTTCGAGGTAGAGGTCCGTCACTCGTCGAGCGAGTTCCCGCATACGGCCAAAGAGCGCCGCTCGTTCGGTCACGCCGACCGCCCCACGCCCGTCGAGTAGATTAAAAGTATGGGAACATTTCAAGATGTAATCGTGGGCCGGGAAAACCAGGCCCGCATCAAGGCATGCATTCGCCTCCGCCTCGAACTCATCGTACATTGTTCGTAACCGCTCGACATCGGCAACTTCATAATTGTAGCGGCTGTACTCACGCTCTGGTTGAAGGAGGATATCGCCATACGTCAGGTGCTTGTTCCACTGTATGTCAACAAAGCTCTCAATCGATTGGAGCGCCAACACGATCCGCTCAAGGCCGTATGTGATCTCCACCGAGACCGGGTCGAGGGTCTTCCCTCCAGCTTGTTGGAAGTATGTATATTGTGTGATTTCCTGTCCATCCATCCAGACTTCCCAGCCCAGACCCCAGGCTCCGAGCGCGGGCTGCTCCCAATTGTCTTCGACAAAACGGATATCGTGTCTGGCCGGGTCGATGCCTAAAGCGATGAGTGAGTCAAGGTATCGTTCTTGCGGATTCCCCGGATCTGGTTTAAGGATGACCTGGAATTGATAGTAATGCCCCCATCGGTTTGGGTTTTCCCCATAACGGCTATCTGTGGGCCGAATCGATGGCTCTACGTATGCAACCCGCCAATCCTCAGGTCCGAGGACGCGTAAAAATGTGGCTGGGTTCATCGTGCCGGCGCCAACCTCGGTATGGTAAGGCTGCCAAATAATGCATCCTTGGTCGGCCCAGAATTCCTGCAGCCTCAAGATTACTTCCTGCAGCGTTGTTTTGGATTGATGGGTCAAAATACTTTCCTCTCCTAGGCGATCTTGTCCTCTTCAAGGAATGTAATGGTATTCTGGTTAATTTCGCGTATAAAACGCGGTGAATTCAGCTTGCGCTCAGTGAGATAAATGAAAAAGCCCTCCATCAGCTGATCCAGCTCTTGATGAACCTGTGCTTCAATCCGGGCTGTTGATGCGATCGAAAAAGGGTTCCGTTGATAGTGGCGCATAACCTTTAAAGCTGCCAGTGTGATTGGGCGAACACCCCTCTGCTCCCGACCGCAATTCGGGCAGAGAACGCCGCCATCGATATAGGAGAAGAATTGCGCCTCTGGTCTGATCTCCGACTGGCAATGACCACAGCGAAACAGCTCGGGACGATAACCAACCAGTTCCAGAATACGGAGTTCGAAATAACGGGTGGCTTTGGACGGTGGATCACCCGAGTTAAGCCGCGCAAGTGTCTCAACAAGGAGACGGTAGATCTCGTGGTTAACCTCGCCATGCACGGTAAAAATCTTGACCAGCTCTAGAATGTAGGAGGCCTGGCCCACAAGTTGAAGGTCCTTGCTCAACTGCGGATAGGTTTCTATCGCCTCGACCTGCGTGAGGATATCTAACTCACGCCCGCGGGCCGCGAGAAGTTGAACGCGGGTAAAAAGCTCAAGATGACCGGCTTTACGCGAGCTTGGCCGACGAACACCCTTCGCGATTTGCTCTAATTTCCCATACTCTCGGGTGAAGACGGTTAACAAGCGATCCGCCTCGCCAAAATCTCTGCGGCTTAGGACGATGCCTTCCGCCCGGTAGAGTCGCTCTCGCTCTGGCATAGAGCGATTATACCAGCGCCCGTCACATCGGCGCTCCCCAGCAAAACACCTCAGCGCATGATTAAGCGTGTAAAATGTCTTTTAACGTAAGAAATGGAAGTGTCGACCGTCGAATCTCTAACCTTACTCTTTAGGTAGAATATATAAGTATGAAGCGATTCATGACTGGATGGCATAAAGCACGCATCTCACACATAGGTCGAATCCTGCTCCTTTGTGGTCTGCTCACCTCCTGTGCGAGTGGGATCGAGACGCCAATCCTGGTAGAAACCAATCCCGCAGCCATCCCGAGCGTAGAGCCTATGGAAGAAAACACACCAACCCCCTCCGACCTTGATCTCCAGGAAGCGAATGTGCTTGATGTCCGCTTTGAAAAATTAGACGACCACGAGGTCCGATTTGACGTCACGCTTCTCCATGATGACGATGGTGAGTCACCTTCCTTTGCGGACAGCTGGCAGGTCGAAGATCTCGATGGAACCATACTCGGTGAGCGAATCCTCGCACATAGCCATGGCACAGCACCCTTCACTCGGTCGGCGACAATATTGATCCCCGAGGGAATTGATTTGGTTATCGTACGAGGTCATGATATGGAGCATGGCTTCGGCGGCCAAGCAGCGCTTGTCAATATAACAACCGGCGAAATTCACTTCTTCGATGAAGATAACCAAACCGCTCCCTGACACCCTTAATAAATTGTTGGAGCCGAGCCCACGTACTGCGCCCACGTCCCCCTGGAGGCCATAGGGGGAAGAATATAGGAAGGTATCACAACGCCGGCGATGATGTTGGTACCGAGAGTTGCTGCAACTTTTCTTTCCCCCCCGTTCGCCCCCCTATGGGGGGCTGCAGGGGTTCATTTCATCGTCCCCCGCACCCCCTTCCGAATGGCTATCCTAGCAATCCATATACGCCCGAGTTCCAAACGCGGGTTCTGTCCAATCTACTCCGGTTTGCGCTTCATTGGAGAAGTTAACCCTGCTTGGATTAGATAATAGGTTTGGTCTGAGAGTTCGACGTTTGATCCGGGGGGTGTGCTCCACGCTGTGCTTCGCGAGGGGAGTGGTCCCTCGACAAGCTCGGGATGATAAGTCCCCCACAGTCCCCTCGCGTGCATCCCCGAAGCAGAGCGGAGGGGGATTTGAGGGGAAGAAAAGAAAAAGCGATTCATCGCCTTGGCAAAGATCGATCTATTCATTCATACGCGCAGGGCTCTAGGCGCAGCCTGCAACCGGAAGCAGAGCTTCCGCACTCCACATAGTGAAGAAGCGTTGGTGCTAGTCCCTGGAGGGATCAACTGTAGGGTTTTGAGGTCTCAGTCGGAAAGTGGTGGGGAAAGACTTGGTTCCAAAAAACACTAGATTCTACTAAGGCTGTATACACGGTTATGTCACCTTTCCTCAGTAAAATGGAGGACAACCATTTTGTTTATTCCGTCGGTAGATCCTGCGGGCGAAAAGCAGCCGGCAGCAAATCACCAACCGTCGTCTCAAGCGTCGGCTTACCCTCTCCATTCACGGTTATAACCAGCGTATGTAACCCGAACTCCGATAGCACTTGGCGGCAAGCTCCACAGGGAGATCCGCCGTTTTCCGTCGCCACAACGATGGCCTTGAATTTCTTATGACCACGAGAAATGGACTTGAACACCGCATTTCGTTCAGCACACATGCTAAGGGGGTAGGATGCGTTCTCGACATTTACCCCATGGAACATATCTCCCGACTCCGTGAGAAGCGCAGCACCGACCCCATAATTTGAATATGGCGCATAGACGAATTCTCGGGCTTCTAAAGCCCTCTGGATCAATTCAGCTTTTTCTTCTTGTGTGATTTCCATTTTCTTCCGACTCCGTTTCACCATTATTTAATACACTTGCCCGGATTTTCCGGATCCGCCGCCCAACGACCTGCTCAACGACGAGATGAAGCCCCCCAACGTCCACAGTTTCTCCCACGACAGGCACTTTGCCCAGCTCACTATAGATCAAGCCGCCAAGTGTTTCGCTGGTTTCCTTGGGCACGCGGACGCCGGTGATTTGATTCACATCATCGATGTCAATCCCCCCGCTGAAGGTGAAAACTCCTTCACCTACCTGCTCATAGGCAAGTTCTTCTGCAAAATCATATTCGTCAAGGATTTCACCGACGATCTCCTCAACGACATCCTCGATGGTGACAAGCCCAGCCGTGCCACCGTACTCATCAACGACTACCGCGATGTGCACGCGCTTCGCTTGCATCTCTGCCAGCAGATCATCGAGCACCTTTGCCTCAGGGACGAAAAAGGGTTCACGTAGGAGATCAGAGATTTTTTTATCCAGCTCTCCCCGCTGCCAGGAAGCGAGCAAATCCTTGATATAGAGTAATCCGACGATATTATCAATCGAATCGTGGAAAACCGGGGCGCGCGAATGACCGGTGCTCAGGAATATCTCCGTGGCTTCCTTCAAGCTTGTATTATCCTCAAATGCAATGATATCAATGCGTGGGACCATGACTTCGCGGGCGAGGGTATTGTCGAGTTGGAAGATGGAGTAAATCATCGCTTTCTCTTCTTCCTCTATCACCCCCTCCTCTTCACCGGCATCGACCATCGTCATAATCTCTTCTTCGGTAACCAAAGGGAAAGGGCGATCTCCACTGCGGTTGGAGGCACTGCTCCCCAAACGGAAGAGCAGCCAACCTATTGGAGCGAACAGGAAAACCGTTCCAGCGGCGAGTGGCGCGAGACGTACCGCCCACCGCTCCGGTTCACGCAGAACAATGCTCTCCGCAAGGAATTCAAGCAACCCGATCAAGAGACCGGTGCTCACGAGAATAGCGGTGATAATGCCAATCCCGGAAATGGCGCTCTCGAACTGGACCGGCAGGAAGGTGATCAATGCCACACCAATCACGAGAATACGAGTAAAAGTAAGTGCGATGCGCATAGCTAGGATCAGGCGGTGTGCCTCGGAGAGGACCCGAGCAGCCAAACCCGCTCGCGGCAAACCTTCCTCTTCGTAAGTTATAAGCTGCGTGAGGCGGCTGTTTACAAAGGCACTACGAGCAGACGCCAGAAAGACATCCAGGATTAGCGCCGCTGCAAGACCGATAAGGCCGTAACCTAAATTAATCATCGTTGTCCAATTTCCTAATTACGCG
>DAOUTT010000069.1 GCA_030668545.1 Anaerolineales bacterium
ATGGGCAAGCCCAACAGAAGCGGATGGTTGAAGTCGATGGATCGCATGGTAAGCAGCAGCATGCGCTCGTATAAGGTGCCGGATCACCGTAGGAAGAGTTCTGAGATCACGCTTGCCGGGGGGAAAGATCCCGTCAACAAAAGCCGAGTATGCATAAACATTTGGCTCATTGATGGTGATCCATATCTTCACGATATCTTTCAGCGCTGCGACGACTTTCTCCGCATAGCGTTTGAAGAGCTTGTCGATCTCTGGATTAAGCCAGCCCCCTCGTTCAGCTACCCAGCTTGGGTTCGTAAAATGATGCAACGTTACCATCGGTATGAGCCCTCGCTCTATCGCTCCTTTGAGAATTTCGCGGTAGCATTCAATTGCGGCTTCGTCCCAGACTGCAGGGCTGGGTTCCACGCGACTCCACTCAATCGACATCCTATGCACGTTTTGAAAGGATTCAGCTGCTCGATCGAAATCCTCTGCCCAGCGGCCTGCCCACCAATCACATGCTTTCCCGGACTTATGCCCGTGCAAGATTCGATCCGGTTCCTGCTCCCAAACCCACCAATCATTATCACGGTTCTCGCCCTCAACTTGGTGAGATGAAGTCGCCGTTCCCCATAAGAAACCCTGTGGGAAATGAAGGTTTGCTTGAATCATTCCACTTCCTTCACTTTCACGCTTGACGCGTCGCGGTTAAGGTGGATATGAGCGAAAAGGGTGCGCACATTCGTCGGAGAAAATCCAAGATCGAAGGCATCTTCAAAGGCAGAATAATCATCATCCGCTACACGGAACAGGATTCGGACCCTCTCTTTCAGGAGATCCTGGATCAATGCTGCCAGTACCGATTTTGTGAAACCCCGACGGTATCCCGATGAATCTGACTCCACATATATTTCTGCAGATTGAGAACTCATCCAATTAATCCCCGAGGCAGCGTGCCCCTCTCCCCGGGATTGAATCTCAAAGCGGGGAGAACCACCCATCCCCTCACTTTTCTGTACCAAGACATTAATTACCGGTTGAAATCTCTTTGAATCCAGTCTCAATAAATTCAATACCGCAATCGGCTCGATGTCGGCGATGTCGAGTAATGATTCGCTTTGCTCAATTGGCAGATAAATTAAATAGGGTCGCCCGGGGTCGAGCGCTCCAGCAATCAGTGTTCTAATCGCTTCATCTGTCGCCGTAAAGGGTATGAGTAGAGGCTTGAAAAGATCGAGCCCCGTACTCGCAATTGCCATGAAACCGCTCAGTACTTTGCCGTTGGGATAATAGCCAAAAATTGAAACACGTTCGTCTGGGTGTTCTAGCCCATAGTATGCCGCCATCGCATCGGAAGTGGAATGGATATCCACAAGATTCCGAAGCTTTTGTCGTTCTTCTCGAGGGATGAGTTCAATCGAAGTCATTTTGCTAGAGATTCTATAGGCGAGGCGGGTCGTCGCCAAGCCAGAGGGTCATATTTTTTGGGAAATAACTCTTCAAGAAAAGCCTCACTTCAGCATTATTTCTGGGTAGATGCTTATACCGGCAATTTCAGGTCCTAGGCTAAAAACGGAAAATCGATATTCAATTTCCTCATTATTGTCGCTATCGATCCGCTCTTCCCAAACATTCATTCCAATAGGCTCCCCTTTTACATCAAAAACCACTCCCACAACCCGTACAAGAAATTCATTCCCTCCATGTGCCGCGATCGAGAGCCTTCCACTGACTTCTGCCAATCTCTTTTCTGCCTTATAAATCGTTCTTGTATCAAGCACATCAATCTCAGGCAACTCATCAATTAGGTCTGCAACTTGCACTGCAGAGAGAAGATCAACATGAAAATTGGAATATCCTGACGGCTTACTGTCGAATATCGCGATTAAAGGGATTTCCTGTCCGGTTGGTATTTGGTTAATCGGTGCATATACGATTTGGTTGTCTAAAATCTGCCCATCCCGATCATGCAAAGTGATATGCGCCGAAACGCCGGCAACCATAAACTCTTCGTTGTTCGTGATGGAAACCATGCAAATAAACGCCAACGATGGACTCTCATGGCAATCCAAAGTCTTTATGTGGACAGGGATAGGTGTCGGAGTAGGAAGTAAAATTTCGACCGGCTCACCATCAGAACCTGGAATCCTGATCTCTTCACCGATACGAAGCAAGTTGGGGTCGATCTGAGGATTTACCAGAACGATGTCATCAAATTGAACACCATACCGAAAAGCAATTTCCAAGAGTGTCTCGCCCTGTTGAATAATGTGAACAAATGGAGTTGGTGTCGGTCCAGCAGGGATCGGCGTGCCAATCGGGGTGAGCGAGCTCGCCGGCTTGGATGTCGGCGTGTATGAGGAAACTGATCGCAGGGTGGTGGTCGCTAAAGGAGTATTCTCTACTTCTATACCGGAGCAAGCAGCCAGGATGAAGAACAAGAGAATCCCAGAGAGGCGCAAATGGTTTTTCTCCATGATCTCTAGATTATACCAATGGGGGGTAGCCTGGAATATACCGCTATGCTAGACTTTCAAATGCAGTAATGCAGTACGGAGGGGAACGAAGTGGCTGCTGAAACATCAAAAACCCTGACTGAAGCAATCGCCGCAGTGCGCTTGGGCGACCGGCGGCATGCACGTGAGCTGCTATCTCGATTATTGCGCGCCGATTCACAAAATGCAGAAAACTGGGTGTGGATGAGTGCGGTTGTAGATTCGCCGCGCGAGCGTGTGTACTGTCTTGAATCCGCACTGAAAATCGACCCGACCAACCGCGCTGCCATGCGTGGCCTTGTCTTATTTGGAGCGCGTTCGCCCTCATCTTCCGATCTTTCACAAGCGTTGAAGCTTCCGCGACGCGAGATCGCGCCCACAGAGATCAAGCCAACACCAGAAGAAAAACCGATCGTACAAACCGCTCAGAAAATACCTGCCGCTAGCCCATTCAAACCGAAGAGACGCAGGTCATTTATCCAGGTTATGGGAATCGTTTTGCTCTTCGGCCTGGCTATCGCTGCGGTCGGCGGAGTGGTGTATATACTCGAACCAATGTTCGCTCCGAGATTCCTCGGCATGGCTTCCACGCTTCCTCCTCCCAGCCCTACTGCAACGGATACACCGCTGCCAGGTACACCAACGGCGACTCCGATTCCCGCCGCAACACGCATAATCCGCACCCCTATCCCTACTGAATTCGCAGCGACTCCATTGGCTTTATTAGTCGCTGAAACGAGGACGCCAACACCGATTGCCGGCTTCACTCCGCACCCCAGCAATGAATCTTATACAGCTGGCGTAAAAGCGATAGAAGATGGCGACTACGAACAAGCGATCTTCTTCCTCGATCAAGCGTTGAACTATGATCCCGAATTAGCGGAAGCGCTGTATTTTAAGGCAGAAGCCCACCGATTAAACGGGAATGTTGCCGAGGCTATTAATTTTTATGACCAAGCAGTGCAGTTGGACCTGGATTACGCCGCAGTTTATCTCGGCAGGGGTCGGGTACTTCTCGAACGCAATCTAGAAGAAATCGCCGAACAAGACTTCGATCGTGCTATAGGGAGTGATCCACTGTTTGTTGAGGCTTACGAGGAGTTGGCTGCATTCTACGAGCAGAAGACATTCTGGCAGCGCATGGAAACAGTAATGGAGCAAGCACTATCCTTCGGGGCGCGATCTCCACAAATGCTAATCTACCTCAGCAATGCTCAACTTATCTTGAATAAATATGAGAATGCCCTCGGATCCGCGCTCGAGGGCAGCGCAGATGATCCCACGCTTCTCGAGGGGTACATGGCTGTCGGAAATGCTTATGTCGCCATGGGGATTGAGACATTAGATAATTCATACTTCCCGCGAGCAATATGGCCGCTCCAAACGTATACCGCCTACAGATCAGACGACCCTGTCGGTTGGGCAGCCCTCGGCCGTGCTCTCCTCGGCGCGGGGCAGCAGGAAGAAGCTCTGCAGGCATTAAATATTGCTATTGAGCTTAATGAACGCAACGGACCCGCCTACCTTGCGCGTGGCATCCTGCTCACAGAGCGCGGCATGTATGATGCTGCCATCGAGGATCTGAACTCGGCTCGACGTTTTTCGCCCGAAACTTTCGATCTGTGGATCGCCACCGCCAATGCTCTCTACCTCAATGACCAGTATACCGATGCACTAACCGATAATATTGAACCAGCGCTCGCGTATGCCAGGGATATCGGCGATCAATTCTTGCGGGAGCGGAAGCTTGCAGAGGCTTACGCACTCCAAGGTCTTATTTATGAGCTTAACCCCGACAATCTAAATGATGCCATCCGGCGGTGGAGTTGGATCCTGGGATTTGAATACGTTCTCCCAGTTACACGCGCCCTAGCTGAACAGCACTACAACGAGCTCACAGGGGTTGGTCCCACACGTACGCCTACAGTGAGTCCCACGCCATCTCCTACCGCCACGCCTGATGGAGCTATCGAAACGGCAACACCTAGCCTATAGTTGTTATCTCAGCCGCCGCTTTCAATCGATTTGACACCCATCTTCGATTCAATCGCGATTCAGACACAACTGGACAGAATCCATCCGTTCCGGTAAAATCTGTTGAGTTAAAAATAGGAAGCATCTCGGGAGGTCGATTTGGCAAACACAGCTTCCGCTAAGAAACGGGTACGACAGAATGAAAAACGCAGAATGCGGAACCGCGTTTGGCTAACACGTGCGCGCTCAACTGTAAAGCAGGCACGGATAGCGATTGATTCTAAGGATTCAGAGGCTTCGATTGCAGCTGTAAACACAGCCATCTCAGAACTGGATCGAGCAGCATCCAAGGGCGTCATTCATAAGCGAAACGCTGCTCGTCGCAAGAGCCGTTTATTGAAGAAGTTATCCACGCTGGAAATGAGCAAATAAATAAATCCACGTGCATTCTTGCATACCTAAAACGACGCATATTCCAATGCGTCGTTTTGCATTCATCAGCCTAATCACCCCGCATGCTATAATCGCAGCGGACGAACGGGAGCGTTATGTTTACACAAGAGCTTCACCAAGCGACTGAGGCAGTTCACAACGGTCTAAAGCGCTTGAACCTACCTGAGCCTGAAACAATCGATTGGCTGCCAACACCTTTCGAGGGTGATTGGGGTTATGGAACCGCCGTGTGTTTTAAAGTAGCCGCAGTGGAAGCAAAAACCGATCGAAATATCAAGGTCCCCCAACGAGCTCACGAGATAGCAAACCTGCTTCTCGATGATTTACAAGATATTGAAGGGTTCGACCGTGCAGAAGCGGTCAAAGGATACCTGAATCTTCATATCAAAACCTCGGTTTACGCGCAAAGAGTGACCGACAGCGTCATTAACGCAGGGCAGGATTTCGGTCGTGGTGCAAAAAAAGATGAGCGGGTGATGGTGGAATTTGCTCAGCCAAACACCCACCACTCTTTTCACATTGGACACGCCCGCAATGCCATCCTCGGTGAGGTCCTCGCCAGGCTGGTGGAATTCGCGGGCTTCGACACAATCCGAGCCTCCTATCCGGGCGACATCGGATTGGGCGTGATCACTTGCGTTTGGGCGTATGAGAAATTCTACCAAGACCAAGAACCCGAGGGAGTCCATGAACGTGGACAGTGGCTGGGAAATATCTATACCGAGGCAACGACCCTTGTAACGCCTGAAGAAGATGAAAGCGAGAGCGAGAAACAACAAAAGCTGGAAAATGACGCAGAGCGCCGGACGCTGTATAAAAAGTGGGACGAGGGCGACCCACATGTGCGTGAGCTATGGCAAAAAACCCGGCAGTGGAGCCTGGACGAACTCGCAGACATCTTGAAGATATTGGATATCAACATCGATGTCTTCTTCTTCGAGAGTGAAGTGGATGAACCGGCAAAGAAAATCGCCGAGGAGCTGATCCAACTAGGGATTGCTGAAGATGAACGCCCGGACGGTCCCGTCATTGTAAAAATTGACGAGAAGCTCCACGTGAAAAAGGAGAAGTACCGCACCGCAGTCATCCTGCGAAGCGATGGAACGACGCTCTATAGCACTAAGGATCTGGCGCTTGCTAAGGATAAATTTGAGAACTATCACGTTGATCGATCGGTCTATGTCGTCGATGTCCGCCAGAGCTTGCATTTTCAACAGGTTTTCAAAATCCTCGAGCTATGGGGCTTCCCTCAAGCCGAGAAATGCTTCCATCTTGCATATGGCTTCGTGACCTTGCCAGAAGGCGCCATGTCAGCCCGCAAGGGCAATGTGATCCTCTTCATGGATGTCCTTGCGGAGGCCGAACGTCGGGTCCGTGCAATCATCGAAGAGAAAAACCCTAACCTGAGCGGTGATCAACGCGAGACGGTCGTACGGCAAATCGGACTAGGGGCTTTAATCTACGGCATGCTCTCGGTCGATAACAATAAAGACATCGTATTCAATTTAGATGAAGCCCTAAGTTTCGACGGCCAATCTGCCCCCTACATCCAAAACGCATACGTAAGAGCAAACAGTATTCTGCGAAAGGTCGAAGAGCTTCCCGAAAGCTCATCCTTCGATTATGAGCTCGATCCGATTGAGATCGAACTCATCGACGTCATTTCCCGATTTCCTGCTTTGGTTCAGAAAGCGGCGGAGGATTACAAGCCGCTGCTCATAGCAACATACGCCTTCGAACTCGCTAAGACATTCCATCATTTCTATCACGCTGTGCGTGTTCTCAAAGCTGATGCAGAGCAGAAAATAAATGCTCGCCTCCGCATCACCGCTGCCGCGAAGGAAACTATTGCCATCGCTCTCAAACTTCTAGGGATTGAATCTCCGGAGGCGATGTAATTGGAAGCTTTACGCGCTAATAGATATGCCCTCCACTTCCAATAGTACTCACCGATGTTTGACCGGCCGACAGCGGAGCCGATACCAAGCAAACGATTCGGACGAAAGCAGGCTTAGACAATTATGACCCGTGCCTCTCACCGCAAGCCATTCGCCAGGCTCGAGTGGGATAGAAGCTCAGATGCAAAACTGAAACCGGCTGAACTCCAGCTTTGGTCGGAGGCATTCCCCGAACCAATACAACCGAATACTGCATTTCAAGGTCGCATCATTCACGGCGAGAATGCCAGCGTAATGACGGCTCTGTTGGATGAATTTGAGGGTCAAATCGATCTAATCTACGCCGATCCGCCTTTCCTAACAGGTAAAGCATATCGCGCCCGCATCGGACAGGGCGAAGATTCTCGCGCCCCCAAATCTTGGCGAACAACTCAAGGGTTTCATGACAACTGGTCAGATGGTGCAGCATATTTAGATATGCTGTTTCCACGCTTGCAGTTGATGCACAATCTGCTCTCCGAGTCGGGGACGTTGTATCTGCATTTGGATTGGCACGCATCCGCTTATGCGCGGGTTTTAATGGATGAAATCTTCGGTCCGGATCGGTTAATCAACGAGATCGTCTGGGTATACCATGGACCATCACCCATACGGTCGGCGTTCAATCGCAAGCACGACACTATCCTCGCATACACAAAATCAAAAGAGTACACCTTCAACGCCGACGATGTTCGAGTAGCCTACAACCCATCTACGATAAAGACTTTCAAAAGCTCTCCACGAGCAGGGTTTGGGAAACAGCCGGATCTTGAGCGCGGCAAAGTTCCGGAGGATTGGTGGTATTTTCCAGTCGTCGCCCGGCTTCACAAAGAACGCACAGGGTATCCCACCCAGAAACCGGAAGCGCTGCTGGAGCGAATAATTCTCGCTTCAAGTAACCCGGGTGACCTCGTTGCGGATTTCTTCTCTGGCTCGGGTACTTCTGTCAGCGTAGCAGCTCGATTGAAGAGACGCTGGCTTGCTTGCGACCCCGCCCCCACGGCCTTCACTACGACCTATCGTCGTTTACTAATGACTTCTGGTGTTGAGCCTTTTACCTTATGGAAGACTGCCGATACACATAATGAACCCGCGCTGGACCTCGAAGTGCAAATCACAACCAATGAAGACCAAGTTGAAGTAAGAATTGAAACGATCAGCTCAAGAGATTCAACTGAGCTTCATTTTCCGGAAGACTTGGTCCTCTGGGAAGTGGATTGGAGTCACGAAAACGAGATATTCCAAAGTCAATCTCAGGTGATCCGATCCTGGCGGAGTGAGGAGCTTTCTCTTCAATTACAGCATCAGTATTCATCAGCCGGCGTTTATGAAATTCGCATTCGGGCGTTTGATTCCCTGGGTCGTTATGGACTTTTCTCATACAAGGTTCAATTCAAACAATAGTCCACTCGTTTAACAACCTACTTGAACATCCAGCGGGGAAGACATATGCCCCCTCTGTAAAGACGCAGCATGCTGCGTCTCTACTTTGCTTCCGGTCGCTGGCGCAGCCCGCACTTTGATGTTCGGGGGTTACGCCTCCCGCCTGCTCCGAACCTGCAGGAGGTTTGTTTACAATGGATTGCGTAAGGATGGCTGGCCGACACACGGGCCGACCCCTACGTATAAATAATGTCTAGGGTTGAGTAGCACAAATCCGTTGGGGCACTCACTTAAATTTGATAAGAGCTATAAAAAAACGCCCGTACGGGCGTCGATTGTCAATGTCCTTCATGCAGTCGTCATTTATCCTGAGGTAAATCGAGCCGATAGCCCATCCCACGAATGGTTTTAAAATATTTTGGACGTGATGGATTCGCTTCAATCGCCTTCCGCAACCAGCTCATGTGGACATCGAGCGTGCGTGTATCCCCCGTGTAATCAGTTTGCCAGACTTTTCTGATCAGCGTCTTCCTCATCATAAGCCGGCCAGGGTTCCGTAGAAATACTTCCAAGAGCTTTGTCAACTTGGGAGTGAGGCGCGTTTCCTTTTTCATACAGCGTACGCGCCCTTTAGCGATATTTAACTTAATGGGTCCGGCTTCGAGTGTGTACTGAACATCACCGGGAAGCATTCGCTCAACACGATTCAGCAGTTTCCGTGGCGTGAAAGGATGGACTAAGGTGAGGTTTGCTCCGCTACCGGGGTCGGGCCTTGTGTCTTCGGGTGAAACGAGGATTATAGGGACCCCATCGAGTTCCGC
>DAOUTT010000285.1 GCA_030668545.1 Anaerolineales bacterium
CTCCTGGCGCAGAACGCGCAGGAAGCGATGATGAGGGATCAACCGGCAAGAGCGCTGCAAACGCTGCGTCAAGCGCTGGAGATCGATCCCTACCGTGATGACACCAACATGCACTTCCTCGAAGCGTTAGGGAGATTGGGCCGGAGGAGCGAAGTCGTTGAGCACTACCAGCGCTATGTCCGTCTTCTCTCTGACGAACTGGGGTTGGATCCGCCGAATGAGGTACGAGAGCTCTACACGCGGCTCATCAGTTAAGTAGCCCTTGAATTCGTCAGAATCATCATTGCACTCCATAGTCCTGAGCTCCTATGACCCTAATTGCTAGATCGGGTTTTTTCGTTAAGAATCCGTTGAGAACCATGCTGTAAGGTAGTCCTGAGGGATTACAAATCTAAGAAGGAGGTCACCACTATAATGGCTCATTGCCCATTGATCGGTGGCGGAGGCGGATAATCTAGCCTTCCCCCAATTGCTTACGTAGATAACTACGTCTAATATTGCCACTTTTTTAACCAGGCAGCGAGGCTCTGGGCCTCCTGCTTTTTAATTTATATCGGCAGAAATCAGAAAGACACACACAGAAGGAGATCAACATGAGTATGCAGGCACTAAATCAGCTAGTAGCACGATCGATCATCGACCCGAATATCGTCAAGTCACATTCCGCAGGTCAAATCGACGACGTCATCGCCGATTTTGAATTTGCACCCGAAGTGCGAAAGCACCTGGGCGGCCTTGAAGCGAACTCCTTCGCTGAGTTCACGCTTCTGGCTTACCGTGTGGTGAAGGCCGCGGAAGTACCGGTACGCAGCATCGAGCTGCCTTCTCCGGCCGAAGGCTTGTTTGGCGATGAAGATACGTCCGATAGAGAGCATGTAGCGTGATCCCATTCTCTCGAGAAGAGCGCGAATGGTTCTTGCGCAACCTCGCAAAAGGGTTGCTGGACTACTTCGGTGTGACCGAACCACCCATCCAGGTGGAGGACATGCTGAAGCAGCCGCCTCCCATCTACGATGCGGACTTCGGCGTCGTGGACATGTACTCCAATATGTGGGATGCGACATTCGCCCGCCCGCCAAGTAGGCGCGGCAGTATCTTCGTACGGATCGATCTGGAACAGGACGAAAGGCGATTTGCTCTAGCACGTGAAATGCTGAGTGCATTGATCACCAGCAAACACGGTCGTGCGTTAGGGCTACCTGATCTCCTTCTGCCAAACTTGCGTGAATCAGCAGAGTATTTCGCCCGTCATCTCCTTATTCCAGAAGCCTTGCTCGACGCGTATCGAGTAAACGGTGGTAAAAAACGAGGTTTCGCAGATACGTTCCAAATTCCACCACAGATTGCTTCCGTTCGTTGGGCTGATTGAACCTCTCTCAACAGGGGGATAGGAGGGGGGTAAGCACTGGGAGCCGACACTAAGCCGGCTCCCAGGCATCTTTTTTAGCCCATTTTCCGTATTTGCCGATAATCACTTTCACTGTTATACACTCTGGCATCGAGCTTGCATGCTTGGTGAACATGGGCGTGTGATGTTATTATCGGCCCCAATGATGAGGCATTGGTATGTCTGACGACCCAATACAATCCACAGAGAAAAACGGAGAACGTCAGCCGGTGAGAATCTGGATTTACAGGATTTTCTTAGTGGTCGTTGTCGTCGGCATTGTGTCTCTGGGATGGTATAGCCTACAACTTCGCCAGCCTGGACAGCCTGATCCACCTGAGCCTACACTTTCCGCGCTGGCCACCTCGCTGGCAGCCGCGCCAACAAAGAGCTCCGGGGCTATTCAGGAAACCCCATCAGCTGCCTCTTCCGCAAGCTCAACGGATAATACATCGCAGGGTACGGTCTTTTTCACAGCTCGAACGCAGGCGCGCAGCCATATATGGGCATACGTTATTGGAGATACTGAGCCTGTCCAGATCACATTTGGCGAATGGGACGATCGGAACCCGGCGTTCAATGCGGAGGAGGGAATGCTTGCTTTCACTTCAAACCGCGGACTCTACTGGGATCTCTATCTGCTGGATCTAAACTCCGGGAATTTACGACAGTTAACGGAAACCCCGGGTTTCGAAGGCAGCCCAACCTGGTCACCGGATGGCCGTTGGATCGCATATGAAGCAAATTACGATGGTGATTTTGACATTTACATCCTGCCGGTTATGGATGATGAAGATGTGATCCAGTTAACAAATCATCCTGCGAACGATAATTCTCCTGATTGGGATGCAGGCGGCCGACGGATTGCTTTCATTTCGGATCGTGATGGCTCACCAGATGTGTTCATCGCCAAGTTGGATCAGCCGGATGAACGCTTTGTTAATCTAACTCACACGATCGAAGTGGCTGAGAGCGACCCTGCTTATAATCCGCAGGGTAACCTGTTGGCTTACTCGATCGATCGGATGGGGTTTGAGGAGATCTTAATCGGAGAAATTGAAGGCGAACTTCCATCCTCACCCAATGGACAAGGACACGGTATGCGCTGGTCGCCTGATGCACAGGCGCTGATTGCTGTTCTTGAGGATCCCTATGAACGATGGTTGGTCACCTATGCCTATGATGGAGGGCAGCCGCCTGGACTCCCCATTCATTTTAATATTGAGGATCTTTTTTGGACGGCGGAAGGTATACCAGCAGCGGCATATCAATTGGGAGAAGATGAAGCAGAGAGCCCTCCTCTTTATGAGATCGAACTAACTTCTTCGAACGCAACTATCGACCGTCTTTCGCTTGCTCCCCTTCCTGGAGTGACCGCACCCAACGCATCTCTCTCTGATGCAGTCGATGAAGCCTTCAATGCTCTGCGTGTACGTGTGGCAGCCGATCTCGGATGGGATTTTCTATCCACTGTAGAGCATGCTTTCGTGGGAATAAATGATCCGCTTCCACCTGGTTTATCTTATGACGATTGGCTTTTCACCGGACGGGCTTTCGCCTTCAGCCAGGCTGCGGTCCAAGCCGGATGGGTCGAGATGGTACGCGAGGATTTTGGGGGTCAGACGTACTGGAGAGTCTATGTTCGTTCTGTAGAGCAGGATGGTTCTCAAGGTGAGCCGCTGCGGACGCCTAGCTGGGATTTCCAGGTCCGATATGAAGGTGCCCCTCAACTCTATGACCAGGGCGGGAGAATCAAAGAGAATATTCCTCCGGGATACTACGTTGATTTCACCCAACTGGCAGCGGATTACGGCTTCGAACGCGTTCCGGCATTATCGAATTGGCGAACCTACTATCATGGAGCGAGGTTCAACGAATTTGTGTATAGAGACCATCGAAATTGGATGGAAGCGATGCTCGAGCTTTACCCCAACTCAGCCATTATCACGCCAACCCCCTTCCAGACACCAACCCCGACGCCTACGCGGACACCGCGACCCACACCGACTTCCTGGTGGTGGCAGTGGCGGACGCCCACCCCTATCCCCACAAGTACTCCATTCCCGACGCCAACAACCGGGTAAGCCTATCCATAC
>DAOUTT010000003.1 GCA_030668545.1 Anaerolineales bacterium
GATTCAATACCGCAAAATAAGTTACATCCTGACGAAAGAAACACAGAACCCTCGATTCGATGGGTGTTATAATTCAAATAACCATCCATTGAAAGCTCAAGAGCATATGCCAACCTACGAATGCCCTATTTGTTCAGAAGAAAAGCTGGTCGAAAGCGGACCATCTGCCTATAAATGCGAGCATTGCCGCGCCAGCATTATTGATGGCAAACTTGTGTGCTCTGCTTGCGGAAACCATAATCCACTCGAAGCTGCCAAATGTGAAACCTGCCAGGAACCACTCACCATCTTCAGCAGAGTCGTATCCCGACACAGTAGATCAACCCGCTCATGGCGCCTGGATCAAGCTCGCGATCAGGCCAATACGTTGAAAGCAGCCGAGGCTAGCGCGTCGGAAGTTCGCATGGAGGATTTCCTCGAAATCGATCGAAAACGCAAGGCAGCCGAACGCGAAGCCGCAGTAATACAGGAAGAAGCCGATCATCAACTTTTCCGCTACGTCAGAATCGGTTTAGGGATTTTCTTAGCCATCGTCGCCGTCGCAAGCTTAATCATCACCCTGCTCTGATCGATGCCCTCACTTCCCATCTACACAATCCAACTCCCCGTTTACGAAGGTCCGCTTGACTTGCTCCTCAACCTGATCGAACACGCAGAGTTGGATATCACCAAAGTCTCGCTCGCGGAAGTCACCGACCAATATCTGGTCTATATCAGACAGATTCAGGATCGTCAATTAGAAGACCTCGCCTCTTTCTTGGTCATGGCCGCGCGCTTGATCCAGATCAAATCCGAAGCTTTGCTCCCGAGACCCCCTTTACGTGAACCTGGTGAGGAAGACCCCGGGGATGCGCTGGCGCGGTTACTTGTGGCATACAAGAAATACAAGCAGGTTGCGATCCTTCTCTCCGAACGCGAAGGTGCGGGACTGCGCTCCTACATTCGGCTCGCCCCTCCGCCCATCATCGATCCGAAGATCGACATGCAGGAATTCCAACTTGATGATCTGCATCAGGCGATGCTCGAAGCACTGAAGAATGCCCACAAAATGCCAACGCTCGAAGACAATGTCTCAACACCGCGTGTGCGCGTGAGAGATAAGATTATGAGCATCATCCATTCTCTCAAAGATGTAAGCCAGCTTTCATTCCGAAAATTGATAAAAACCGCGCGCTCGCGTTTGGAGATTGTAGTGTCTTTCCTTGCGGTCCTGGAGTTAATTAAGCAGGATCAAATCGACGTGCGTCAAGATGAAATGTTTGGCGATATCGAACTAGTCCGGGGTAACGGTTGGCAGGTGGATCAAATCGAGGAACTCGAGTTCGAGTTTGATGAGTAGAAGGCAGCAATCGTGAGGGCAATCGCAGCGCCGAATGTGTCAATGCCCACATCAATGATGCTCGAGTTGCGATCCTGGACAAAGGATTGGTGGAACTCATCACTTAATGCGAATAAGATCGCCATAAACAGCGCCAGAATCCAACGGAACCCCTTCGAAAGGCGCGGCGGGAGTGCAAAGTAGTAGGCCAATCCGAGCAGTGCGTACCCGCTTGCATGCCCGGCCTTTTTAATCACTAAGTCCCATTCACCAAAGGATGGAACCCGACCAGCCGGGAGTGAGGAGAAGAAAAAGATCGCTCCCATCATCAGGATAGCTGGTAACCAGCGCACAATAAGCGGCAGTTCTTTTGTTCTCATGCGCGCCATTCTACCACTTCATCAATGTCCAGCGCAGAGGCGGTTTAAATATATCGACTGCCGAGAAGTAAGGAAACTGGGAAACCCCGATAATCGCTTCCGCCGAGAAAACACCTCGAGACCCGAGTAGCAAAATTGTTCCTCAAGTACTTTATAATTCAGCTGCCTTGGTAGAAGAAACGACGGTAGTTCGCTTGATGAACTGTCAATCCACGGAAATAACCACAAGAGAAAGGCCACACTATGCCCAATCGACTCGCAGATGAGACATCCCCTTATCTCCTGCAACATGCAGAAAATCCGGTGGACTGGTACCCCTGGGGATCGGAAGCATTTCAGGCGGCTCAGACGCAAGATAAGCCAATCTTCCTCAGCATAGGATATGCGGCTTGTCACTGGTGTCATGTCATGGCGCATGAATCCTTCGAGGACGATAATACTGCCGCATTAATGAACGAATACTTCATCAACGTTAAAGTCGACCGGGAAGAGCGCCCCGACGTGGATACAATTTATATGGATGCAGTTGTAGCTATGACCGGTCAGGGCGGATGGCCCATGTCTGTATTCCTTACTACCGAGGGCAAGCCCTTCTATGGAGGCACTTACTTCCCACCGCAACCCCGTTTTAACCTCCCCTCCTTCGGCGAGGTTCTGGAACACATTCATACAGAGTGGCAAAGCAACCGCGAGCAGCTCACCTCACTTGGCGAGAACCTGACGGACCGCATCTCCATAAAGCCAGACCTCCCTGAAAGCGCCGGCGAATTGAACCTTGAGATTCTTGATCGTGCAGCAGAGAACTTATTTCGCTCATTCGATTGGGAGCACGGTGGCTGGGGCGGAGCTCCTAAATTCCCACAGTCAAGCGCAATTGAACATCTTCTGAGACGGCATAACCGCTACCAGGATAAACTGGCTCTGGAGATGGCAACACTTACACTGGAACGTATGGCTCGTGGTGGAATCTACGATCAGGTAGGAGGGGGTTTCCATCGCTATTCTGTAGATGCGGTCTGGCTCACACCCCACTTCGAAAAGATGCTCTACGATAATGCGCTGCTTGCCCGGGTTTATTTGCACGCCTGGCAGGAAACAAGCAATCCGTTTTTCTGGCATGTCGTTGAGGGGATACTCGGTTTCCTGATGCGTGAAATGCGTCACTCCAGCGGGGGTTTTTATGCCTCTCTCGACGCGGACTCGGAAGGCGAGGAAGGCAAGTTCTATGTCTGGACGCCCACAGAAATCCGGAGCGCTATTCAAGATCCCGAATTGGCAAAGATAGCATTGGATATCTTCGGCGTGACAGAAAAAGGGAATTTCGAGGGCGTGAATATCCTCAATCTTCCCGAAAACCTGGAAACCCTCGTCGAGCGAACCGGTCTACCTGAACAGAAGCTGCTCGAGCAGCTCTCGAAGATCAACCAAGAACTATTGGAGGCGCGAAGCGATCGGGTGCGACCGGCGACGGATGATAAGGTCCTGACGTCCTGGAATGGTCTTACCCTGGTCGTGCTTGCCGAAGCGGCACGCGTTTCAGGTCGTGCTGAACTACTATCCGCCGCTCAACAACTTGCCGATTTCCTCCTGACGACACTCTATGTGGACGGGAAACTCATGCGCAGCTGGCGGGAGGGCAAGGCGCAGCATTCTGCGTATTTGGAGGACCATGCCGCACTTGGAGAGGGGATGCTCGCTCTCTATCAGGTAGATTTCAACAATCGCTGGTTCAGGGCTGCGGTTAAGTGCGCGGAAGAAATATTGACTCACTTCAGCGATCCTATCGGTGGTTTTTTCGATACGCGTGATGACCATGAGCAGTTGATCTCCAGACCGAAATCTATCCAGGACACACCAATACCAAGTGGGAATAGCCTGGCTGTTTCACTGCTCTTGAAACTTGCCGCGTTGAATGGCGACGAACATTTCGCCGAGGCAGCCAACGTCGCGCTTCGAAATGTGGTGACCACTGCGGAGCGTATTCCCTCCTCCTTCGCAGCCTGGCTAAACACGCTAGATTTTGCCCTCGGTCCACAGCTTCAACTAGCCCTGATGGGAGACCCCGCCGACGAAAAATTCCAGATGCTCGTGCAGGTGAGTGACCCGCCATTCTTACCCCGCATGGTGCGTGCAGGAGGACTGAAGCACGATGAGGGTGCGCCTGTTCTACTTTCCAACCGTGAGCCTCTCGACGGGAGCCCTACTGCCTTTCTCTGCCAGAGCTTTGCATGCAAGCTCCCAACCACCGACCCGGAACAACTGAAGAAACTCATTTCCGAGTCCGGCACGCCCAGAGGTTGACGCTTACATTCCCGCTCGGAAACCAGCGCACACACGGGCACGATCATCTATATGAAAACTGTAAGGGCACGGCATTGCAGTGCCCCTACTTATTTCGTATGCACACCCATATGTGCCCCGAAATTGTCTCTGTGAATTGGATAAACACAATCAGCCCAGCGTGCCATTGAAAGTAGCTCAACCAGGGCACTGCGTTCTGGAGTGCGCAAGCTCTGCTTACGGTTCTTCGGTAGCGCCTTGAGATGCCAGATTACCCCTGATTTCACGCCCGCACCCAACACGAAAAACAGGGGCTGGCCTAGAAGGTCAGCCCCCGTCATCTTTCTGTGTACCTGAATTACTCTACGGTCACACTCTTGGCGAGATTGCGAGGTTGGTCAACATCTGCACCTCGCAGCACACCTGTGTGGTATGCCAGTAATTGAAGCGGGATAATCGTCGTCACTGGACTCAGCAGCCAGGGCGTCTCTGGCACCCATAGCATGTGATCTGCAATTTCTTGAAGCAGTTCATCTCCATCCGTTCCAACAGCGATGACATTGCCTCCCCGCGCTTTCGTCTGCTCAATCTGGCTGAGCATTTTTTCATACCAGGGGTCTCTGGGCGCAATTGCGATGACTGGCATATCCTCATCTATCAAAGCAATCGGTCCATGCTTCATCTCACCCGCCGGATATGCTTCAGCGTGGATATAAGAGATTTCCTTGATCTTCAATGCCCCTTCGTAGGCGATGGGCATATTGATGCCTCGCCCAAGATAGAGACAATTTTCCGCTTCCTTAAGTTCCCAAGCCACCTTCTCAATATCATCGGCGCGATCCAGGCATTGACCGACAAGGTCAGGGATGCATCGCAGATCGCGCACGAGCTCCATCCTGCGCGTCTTGTCAAGCGTCCCGCGCATGTCACCAAGGAGGATTGCCAGCATGTATAGATCGATCAAAGGTGCGGTGAAAGCCTTGGTCGAGGCAACACCAATCTCCGGACCGGTCTGCATGCTTATATAACCATCGGCTATGCGCATGGCTTGCGAGCCGATGGCGTTCACAATACTCCATAACGTCGCCCCTCGATCCTGCGCCTCTTTCATCGCCGCTAGCGTATCAGCCGTCTCTCCTGATTGGCTGATGGCAAGTACTACTGTATTTTCATCCACCAGCGGATCCTGATAGCGAAACTCTGATGCTATCTCCACCTGCACAGGGATGCGAGCGATGCGCTCGATGAGGTGCCGGCCGACCATACCGGCATGCGCTGCCGTGCCACACGCGGTGATGATGATTTTGTGAATTCGCTGAACCAGTTCAGGTGTGAGGTTGAGTTGGTGTAGATTGATCTGGCCTTCTTTGAAGTCCACCCTGCCGGCGATCGTATCGGTGGTCGAGCGAACCTGCTCGAAGATCTCCTTCAACATGAAGTGTTTGTACTCACCCTTCTCTGCCGAGACAGGATCCCAAGGCACATTCATGATCTCAAGGCCAACCTCATCGCCTTCTAACGTCATGGTGTTAAAACCGCTTGCGGTTACAACCGCCATCTGCTCCGCCTCAAGAAACGCCATTTTGCGGGTGTGCTCGAGAATCGCCGGGATATCTGAAGCGATGAACATTTCATCTTCGCCTATTCCTAAAACGACCCCCCCAGCATTTCCCACTCGAGCGGCGACGATCTTGTCCGGCTCATCTATTGAGAGCAGAACGATCCCATGGGCTCCGTCAAGATTCGATATTGCCCTTCTCGCTGCCTCGGTCAGATCATGTCCCATTGCCAGGTAACGTTCAACCAACAGGACGATGATTTCCGTATCCGTATCCGAGCTGAACGAAGCCCCTTCTGCAGTCAATTCTTCGCGGAGAGCAAGGAAGTTTTCAACGATGCCGTTATGGACAATCACAACTCGTCCCGACTCACCCACATGAGGATGGGCATTCCGTGCGCTCGGTTCACCATGGGTGGCCCAGCGTGTATGCCCAATTCCTATCTGACCATTAATCGGGTCATTAAACAGGAGTTCGCCAAGGCGGTTCAGTTTCCCTGCATCCCGCCGTATTTTTATCTCACCATCTTCAACTACAGCTATACCCGCCGAATCATAGCCCCGATACTCTAATCGTTTCAGCCCGTTATAGATGATCGGAGTCGCATCACGCGGGCCAACATAGCCAACGATGCCACACATACGAAGCCTCCAGATTGTTCGTTTTCAAACGATTTCCACTCCCTTCAGCGTTGCCTGGCCCGTTACCGAGCCAGTATTAGCTGCCGGGTTATTTCTTCGTAAGGAAAGGTGTGGGCGTGTGGTACACCCAGAGGGCATCCGCTGATCTTTCGATTTTCCCGGTCCGGAGGTTGGGAGCCTCCTGATCCTTCGGTTAGCCCTGCCCTGCGGCAGGGAACCCTCTTCCTCGTCTCCCCGAATAATCGGGGCCTCGCGCTACCCTTTCCACCCGTTATTTTTTCTGCCAACCACCTCTCAATCTAATGTTGCCCTTCGCTCGAGATTATACACAGTTCACTGCAATTCTGGAATAGGATCCTATCGTTGGGTCCTTTTATTCGTATTGATGCCCTTTAAGTGCAGCCTGCCACGGGAATTTGCAAGAGAACATCGCCATAAATATGGCTATACGAATTCGATGGTCTTCGTCGTCGCCTTGGATAAATCGCTGTAAACGCCACGGTGATTCTCTGGCAGCAATCCAGACAAGATATACATCGCCTCATCTGTCATGAGGCGCAGCGCCTCCCGGTCAGGCCGTCCATCCCCCGCTCTGAATCTGAAAGCTCGTCCTACCTTCACTGATGCGCCCGGTCTAAGCCAGCGCAGAGGGTTGAACGTTGGAAACCCTTTCGAGCCTGTTACAGCAACCGGGATGATCGGCGCACCACTCTTAACCCCAATGTAGGCGATGCCTTCTTTACCTGATTGGAGCGCTGGACTGCGAGTCCCCTCAGGCGCCATCAGGATGCATTCACCCGCTTCTAAAATTCTAAGCGCTTGGCGTATCGCCTGCCGATCAAACTCTTGCCTTCGAACCGGTATGACCTCCCAGAGTTTTGGGAAGATTCCGATGACGGGGTACTTGTACACTTCGATTTTCGCCATTGGAACCACATTTCTGGGCATTGCGCCGAGGACCACAACCGGATCGATTAAAGCGATATGGTTGATCATTACAATCGCCGGGCCCTCAGCGGGGAAGTACTCCAATCCTTCCGCGCCTTCATACTTCGCTAAAATACCAAAGCCAATGTACTTGAGTATCCAGCGTAATTTCCACCTCATCTTCTCAAGCGATTGATGATCGTATTCTTTCGTGTGCGAAATTCGGTTTTCACTGTGCGCAGAGATCGCCATCAAGACCCCCTCGAATATAGACCGCGATAGGCGCGCGGAAGCAGGTCGGCGATCGCATGCATTATCCTTTTCGTCTGCAGGCGCAAAATCTCCCTCCGCTCAGCCGAGCGCCATGGAATCTCGGGTAGTTTGATCATCTCGCCGACTGACATAATAAGTTGTGTTCGACGGAATTTACGGATCTCGTCTGCAAGGATAGCCGTCCCGGCGATACCCACCGGCAGAACGTTTACCCCGGCTTTGGCGGCGATATAAGCAACACCCGTGGATGCCTGCTGCAACCCTGGTTTCCGCGAGCGTGTGCCTTCGGGGAATAATAGAACCGGTCGCCCGGCCTTTAATGTCCCAACCATCGCCTCAAGTGATTGGCGATCAAACCGCCCACGGTGAACAGGGATCGTTCCATAAAGCCGCATGATCTGACTCTGAATCGGTTGCTCGAGAATTTCCACAGCGCCTGCTACTTCGATCGAATATGGCCAGAATGATGTAATTAACGGAGGTTCGAAAATTGAGACGTGGTTTACAGCAATGACGTAGGCCCCCTCTTCAGGAATGTTTTCAGTACCTGTAACCTGGACCCGACTCAGCAGCCGGAATAAATTGCGAAAGAAAACTCGAGACACAGGTCGGAACACCCGAGAATACCAGGGGAGCGAAAAATCACTGCCGACCTCATTCCCTCGCATCTTAAGCTTCCCCTTGTTGAGTTACATCTTCTGCAAGGGCGAGCACCTTCTCAAGTACCTCATCGATGGATAGCTTGGTCGAGTCGAGTATTACAGCATCATCAGCGGGTCGCAGCGGTGCTAGCGTGCGAGTCGAATCGAGCCTGTCCCGCTCGCGCATCCCTTCGAGAATCACAGTAACGTTCACGGAATTTCCACGGCCCAGGCTTTCTTCATAGCGCCGATTTGCTCTGGCTTCAACAGAAGCATCCAAGTAGATCTTTAATTCTGCCTCCGGCAGGACGACTGTCCCAATATCTCTGCCGGCCATCACAACCGCACCGCGCAAGCCTATCTCGCGTTGACGCCTGGTCATCGCCTCACGCACGCCTGGGTACATAGACACCTGTGACACATTCTCGTCCACCGCTGGGCTACGGATCTCCCAAGTGACATCCTCGCCATCCATGAGAACATCACACTGGCGACCGTCATCGATACTTGGTGATTGAACATCAAGATCCAGCTCATTTGCAATCGCGGTTACCGCAGATTCATCCTTCACAGAGGTGCCGGACTTCAAAGCTGCCAGGGTAACCGCCCTGTACATCACACCGGTATCAAAGTAAAGATAATCAAGCGCAAAGGCGAGGTTCTCGGCTAGAGTCGATTTTCCGGAGGCGGCTGGTCCATCTATGGCGATTATCCTTGCTTTCAAACTTCAGACCTCCCCAACAACACTACTGCGGATTCCCTTTGACATCACGACCAATTAACAAACTACAGGTGGCACAGGCGCAGCCGATTCACACTCCTCATTCAAAATCTGTGAGCCCCACATCGCCGAGAGTGGCGATATCCATCCGCACCCAGAGGATCCAACGCTCGAGCTCCGTTGGCGCCGAGCGCAGCACTAACCACTGCAGCAAATTCGGCGGCAGACTACCATCCCAACCACGCCGATCCTTCAACGCCATCCCCTGACCCATATAGTCGGTAAGCAGGTTGATTGCAGAATTTGACTCCAAAGCGAGAACTGCCGGGGGGGGATCTGCCAGGGAGTTGAATTCACCCCCTGCTCGATTGTACCCGCGCAGCGCCCACGCCAGTGCGGGGATAACCCCAGATTGCACCTCAACAGCGATCTCATCGGTCCGACCCGCATAGGCGAGTGATGCATTGTCGAGTGTATCCGTAAGCAGCCTTATGCCATTCGTGGTTACCTCAGGGCGCCAGAGTTCTCTGGCACTCGTTGCCAAGGGTGTGTAATTCAAGCGCCAGGCTGCAGAGAGCGTGATCGCTGCCAATACAAGTGTTGCCGTGATCCCCAGTGTATCTGCCACAACGCCCCAAGACCAACCCAATCCAAAGAACAGTAGCAGGCTGACGGCCATGATGATCAATGCGCTAAATACAAGCAGGATTAGACCTGGGTCGCTCGGTGTGTACTCCAAGATATAGCCATTTGCGTAGCCGATAAGCGATATCCATGCAGAAGCTGTTAGCACCAGGAGTACGCCGGTAAGACCTATTAATTCGAGTCCGACGCCCCGCTGTGCAATTCGTTCAATCAAAACCGAGATGGCATAAGCCACTAAAAGCGCTAGAGGAAGGACCACAAAGATTATTTCCGCTGCACTCCGCGCAGGATAAACCAGACCGCTGAACAAGCTGCCGAACGCCCATAGACTGGCTGCCTGCCCGAGAGAATCCTTGCGCCGCCAGGCAAGAACTGCACCAACGATGCCCATCACCACAAACAAGGGCTCATAACTCACGAGCATCACGACATAGGCAGCTGCCGACTGAATACCCGGTTCCGTCCAACCATGCAGCCATTCCGTGAGGGATTCACCCAACCCGGCAATCCCATTCCAATAGAAACCCACGCCTGAGGCGACGAGGAGCATTACAACAAGTGACACCCATACGCCAGATTTAATTGCGAACAAACGTTTAAACTCTTCAAATGGTTTGCGGTCCCGGGATGCGAGGATACTTGATAGTCCGAATGCTATCAGCAACCCGAACAAACCCTGCAGAACTATGGGTCCTGACGCCAACGCAAAGCCTAGAGCGCCAGCCGCGAGCAAGAGCCGAGCCCGTTTACTATCAGGTGAGTCCGCCGACCAGGCGAGGAATACGAATAACGCCAGGCCAGCTGCAGCTAGAGCTGAGCCGCCGGCGGTTCTGGCAATTGTCCATCCAGACGTGGTGATTGCCAGCACTAGAACGGCTATCAGCGATTGAGCCGTGCCAATTCGTTTGCGCAGGATCAACGGGCTCAAAACCAAAACGATGCCGGCAAGAGCTGAGATAACACGCGCCGTCGCATCGGATAAACCAAAAAGCTGGAAGACCATGGTAGTGAAAACGTAGTAGCTCGCGCTCACCGGCGTCGCCACGCCATCGATATCCCAGAAGGGGGAAGCATCCGGTGTCATCGCTGCTGCTGTTAACGCATGAACAGCCTCGTAATCGGTGAGTGGATTTCTACCTAAGTCTGCAAGCCGCATCCATGCAACCAACACAACCAAGGTTGCGAATATAAAAGTACCCAGCCTGACGCTCCGATTTTTATTCAAGAGGAGTCACCTGCTCTCCTGGCGTAAATCCTAACCCTGTCATTTTGGAAAACCAACTCCATGAATGCATCAAACTTTCCATCAAAGATTGGTTGGTAGGTCATTCGCTCAAGTTCTCCAACGTAGACATACTTCACATTATAGGCCTTCAAGATCTGTTGAGTTTGTTCCCAATCCGGTGACTTAAACAATGTCCTGACATCCTCTTCCCGTGTTCCGTGGAATTGATATCCGCCACGCCACTGGCTTTCATGACCAGGCCAGCCGATAACGGTGGGAAATCCCGTATGCACAGATACCCTCGCGAAGTACGAATAGCTGCCGCCAACGGCTTCTGCGACAACCCCGACATCCAGATTGTCACTCATCCATTGAATCGCCTCGCGATCCGCTTCGGACGCGTATACAGGGTGCAACGCTCCGTTTAAGGTTCTGCCATGGACCGGGTTTAAGCCGTTTGTTTTGGTCCAAACAGAAAGGGCAGGATAGATGAGACCAGCAAGAAGCGGGAGAATTGTGAGTATCTGCACGGGGATCATCTTCGCGCTTCGTTTAGACCAGATCACATCCATCACGTATGCTGCTGCGAGAGCCCATAAGATCCAGGCTGCAAAGTAGAATTTAAAAATTGTATTCATGCGCAGCCCGAATTGATCTTTGAGATAGAAAAATTCGGGTCCAAGGATCAAGAGCGCTCCAATGGTGATCATTATAAGGATGAAAGGACCTGATTTGGGTTCGTCCGCAGTGTCTTTCCACACCCGTCTGATGAGCACAACAGCGGCGGCGATAATCACCCCTAAGCCAATCGCTGTCCACGACTGCGTTAGCCGCAGAGTGATTGTCGCTTGAGCTGCATCGCGAAGGCTTTGCATCCCCATGCTGCTGAGGATCGCCCCCATCCCGATGACGTTTGCGCCAACGGAGTAAATCATTGCTGCTAAAAGCCACGAGAGGATCAAGAGCGCGAGCGGGAGCCCTAAGCCTATTCCGAAAAGCCACTTCCCCTCCGCTCGCCTTCTCCCCTGCGTCACGCGCATGATAAGCCAGACGCTCAAAGGTATGAACACGACCGCGAACATGATGAAGAAATGGAGGAAACGAGTGGGATGCATCAAGTGCGGGAGGATACCGCCTGCCTGTGAAGAGAATGATGGATACCAGGGAAAATAAAACAGAATGGCAGCCACGATGATTGCGAGGCTCGTCGTGAGCACCGATTTAACCCAAGTTTTGAGCGGGAGCGTTCGACTACTCCAGATCATCACACAGAATAGCAAGATGAAATAAATCGGGAAATCCCATGTATTTAAGAATGCCAGCGCCCCGAAGAGCCAGGCGCCGAACCAGAACTCAAGCTTACTAAGAGAAGATGGCAGCAACCCCCCTGCGAACGCTACGACAAGAAGCACACCCCCAACAATAAGCCCGCCGATCCCGATTCCTTTGATGATGGAAATGAAAGCTGCGGAAATCCCAACGCCCGCCGCTCCAGCTTTCAACCCCAGGACGACCACGAAGATCGCCGCGGCCAAACCCAGGGCAATCAACACATTTTTACGCAGCTTGCGAGTCAACTTCAGCTCACCCAAACGAAGAGGTGTCCGCTGTCCTTGGAGTAAAATCTGGAAGGCGAAGGCGATCACCATGAGCACAAAGGGCATCGCCAGTAAGTGTGGGTGATTATCTGCAAGCAGGAATGTGAAGAACGGGAATTCATCGATCGACTGCAATCCAAGTGGAAGACCATTGAGATCGAGATCCCTGATCACGCGTGATGAGCGCCACCACCACAAATATCGTTGCGGCATCCAACTCGCGTCGAGAAAGGGTGGCTTTTCCAGGTCCTGAAGTCCAATCCAGGTCCAGAACGGCGACACCCAAAAACCATCGGCGTTCGTCATCCAGAAGATGTATTTTGAATGAAGGACCTCGAGGAAGCCCCCTAAATTCCCGCTGATTAAGACGAAGAGCGGCGCAAGGAGAGGCGAAGCTCGTTTAACGCGGCCGGGCGTCCGTCGGGCGAGGAAATTATATGCGAGGGAGTACGTGCCCAGGGCGACCAGCGCAAACCAGAGACTGTTCGCAAGGTTGAAGGCAATTCCAGAGGCAACGCCCGTGAGCCGGGTGAGCAAGGCCATAAGGATGTAGCCAAAGTAATAATAGGAGATCGCATAGCCCGAGAGCCATGGATCGCTGGGCGGGAAGCTGTCTGACTGAAGAATCGCGTTTAAGAAGGCGAGCTCCATCGGTTTTTCGGTTCCCCAGATCTCCGGGTTGTTCGCCCTCACAAACGCCCAGACAGAGAACGCGAGCAGGAAAAGGGTCTCCATGATAAGAACTGTGGAACGGTGCTCTTTGAGCCAATCGAGCACATCGCGCCAGGTGCTTCTCCCAATCCACGCGCTCAGTCCCAGGAGCGCTAGAACCGCCATCACCGC
Organism: Anaerolineales bacterium; assembly: GCA_030668545.1. GTDB lineage: Bacteria > Chloroflexota > Anaerolineae > Anaerolineales > E44-bin32 > E44-bin32. The sequence goes on from DAOUTT010000003.1 coordinate 13,052, forward strand.
TCCGCCTAGGCTCGGCTGGAAGATCCGCAGCGTGGCTCCCATCCAGAAAAGATATCCGGCCAGGAGCAATCCGAGAGCCCTGGCGAAACCATAGCCGCGATCCTCGAGACGTCCGAAGATACGCCAGGTAATTGGCAGGGCTAGAGCGCCCAGAAGCGTGCTTATCAACCACCAGACGAAGACGTCTTGAATCACCTTAGAACCTCATAGATCACAGTATTCCCCACCTGGAAAACAGCCTTTAGCCTTCCTGCAGATTCCATGGCGGGGAACTTGTCCAGAGCGTGTGTCGGGCAGCGCAGGCTCGAGGTTTCATCGCCAGGGCGTTCCAGTTCGCATTCGTCAGGCGAGATCGGGAACGATGTCGGCATTCCCAGCGGCCAACCTCGCAAATCACAGGAGATGCCCGGTATACTCGCCTCCGGCCAGCAGGGATAAACCTCGGCATAATAAGCGCGTTCGAGCCCGCCGACGATGACATACTTAACATTGTATTCATCGAGGAAGTCGTTTGCCTCCGCGATCGATCGCGTGAGATAGAATTTTGTTATCTGGAATAGACGCTCGTCCGTCTCAGTGTTTTCCGCGGCGACGCGCTGCTGGGTTTGATGCCAGCGCCACCCCAGAACACCCGGGAGCCCGGTGTAGATTGAATAACGTGAACCCCAACGATACTCAGGAATATTCGCCTCCACGATAACCGGGGAACCCTCTACATTTTCCTGCATCCAACGAATCGCTTGATAATCCTCTCCCAGTGGGAGCTTCTCGCCCAACTCAAAGCGGTACGCATAATCCATGTAGAGCATGCCGTCGAGCGTCCTCGGCGCCGTTACAGTCATGCGATCCCGGACTTTCGCTATTGATCCCGTGAGGGGATACAGAGCCGCAGAGAACAATAGCAAAACTGTTGCTGTCAACCAGATCCACCGCCAAATACGATTCCATTTGGGGAGAGAGGCATACGTCCACGCGAGAGCTGCTGCTGCAGCCAGGCTGAAGAGTTCCCACACCTGGAGGTAGAATTTGAAGACCGTGTTCATGCGCCCGATATCCCCCTTGAGCACCACGACCTCCACGACAAACGTAAGGACCAACCCGGTTCCCACGAAGAAAAGCACAATCTGCTTGCCGATCGACAGACCGGGGCGCAGCAGCAGTAGCAGCGCCCAAACGCCTAGAGGGATGACGATCAGTGCAATCTGATATCCAACACCTACCAGCCAGGTGGTTCCCACCACAATGAGAAAAGCCGCAGATCCAATCCACATCGCAATCGGCCGCAGTCGGTTCAGCTCGGAGATCGGAGTTTGAGCCATCCACTCGCGAGTTTCCCATGCCATCCAGGCTGCAAACAGGAAGAGGAAGACTCCATGCACCGTCAGATAATCGATCAGGGATGTCAGCGACCCCTTCCAGATCTCCGCGGACATATATCCCTGTCCGTACCACTGGTGGAATGGTTGATAGAGGAACTGTGATAATGCTATTAGCAGGATGGAATAAAGCGCTGCTTCTGCAATCTGAGGTAGGTTGAATTCTCGATCGCGCCACCACACAGCGAAGATGACGGCGAGCACTCCTAACACCCAGTACACAGGGAAATCCCAGGTATTAACAAGTCGCAGCGCGCCAAACGTTAAACCGCCGATAAACAAGGCCAGGGCGATGTCGATTTTCCCTCGACGGCGACGTTGGGTGACGGAAAGAATCCACGAAAGACCCCAAGCAAGGCTTAGGATTGTGAGGGATCGGCTGATCATGTGAGCGTGCAGATCGGCGTATAGAAAAGTGAAGAAGGGGAATTCTGTAATCGGTCCTGGTTCACCCTCGCCGGAGGTTATCATACGGCTCGGGTTCCAATACCACTGGTCCATCGGATAGGGAAGCGGAGACTTGTAGGTCAGGTAATTTACAAACCCCTTGGCCGCTTGACCCGCTCCAACGAAGTAACTCCCCTCTTCAACCCCTGCCGGGGTGCCAATCTGTTTAAACCCATCATAGAACATCCTGGCTGTGCCCAGATTTCCAAAAACCACGAGAAGGAGCGCGGCGATGAGGCCCGCTAATTTGGGATTCGCCCTGCTGCGAAGAGACACATTCCGAGAGAAGGAACGTACCAGGTGGTAACCCACGCTGTAGGCGCACAATGCCAGGATCGAGAAGAGCGTTGGGATAATGAGATTGTAGGCTGTCGCCGGGACGATACCCAGCAATTTCACCGGCATGCCAACGAGCACGAAACCGTAGTAGTAGTAATTGATATACCCGCCAGCGAACCAGGGGTCATAAGGAGGGAAGGTTGAACTTTTAATTACGGCGTTCAGATAGGAGAAGTCCATTGGCTTCTCCCCACCTTTTGCCGGGTGCCATAAATCAGGATTTCCGAATCGAATCGCGAGATCAAGGAGGAAAAAGCTAAGCGCAAATATCTCCACCCAGAGAATATCCCGCCATTGCGTCCGGAAGAATGTAGAAAGTTCCTCGCGGTCACGCCAGGCAAGGGCGAAGGAAACACCCGCGATCAGCAGCAGCACAATGAAGAGCGTCAAGCGGCTGACTGTAATCCCAAAACTCCCGAAGATCCAGGCGCCCCAAGAGAATAGCAGCATCCCGATCAGCCGCGAGAGCGCGTAGCCGCCATCATGAAATCTTCGAAAGACAACCCGCGTTATGGGATAAACCAGGAGACCAAAAATCCCCAACGCTACCCACCAGATGATGGCGCTCAACAATCCCGAGCGATTAACAAAGCTCTCCGTATCGAATAACTCTGACCAGGTGCCTTCGTCCTGCTGCCGCTGCCATTGATCCGTAGAGAGCAATAAATCTTTCCCTACAGTATCACCGGCGTCCTTCGGCAGCACATGGACGACGCCGCTCACATCGACCTGGGAAAGAATGTCAAATACTTTTTCGGCGCTGAAATCAGCATCCCGCTTGAAAATCAACACCTTCGGATGATCGTAAACTGTAAAAGCCTCTTCCGCGAACTGATCGTTGATCTCCAGCTCCCCAATTGAGGGGTGGCTTTCAAAAACCTTAACGAGTGAATACCCTAATCGGCCGGTGTACAAGCCCACCTCTGCGGTCGCGCCACACGTGGGGACATCCATTCCATCAGGGCAGCCAAAGAGTTCGCGGTAATAGGCAGAAGTAAGTGGGTAGCGGATCGGAACGCGGGGGATCGTTCCATACTGGCGATTGGAGGAGATCATAAGATAATCCCCCTGCTCCAAATATTCCACGATTCTTTCTAACTTATCGGGGATTCCGTTGTCATCATCGTCCTGGTTATCGTGCCAATAAAGTTCGAGATTAAGCACCTCATATCGGCCGCCAAGCCCTCGACCATCAACCCCCCACGGCAAGCCATCATCCCAGGTTGTCTCATGAACTAAGAGAGATGGGCGCATATGTAGGGATGGTTCACCGCTATTTTCGAGAATCAGGAACAAACGAGTGTCTGGGTCGATGTTAAAGGACCGATCGAGTTGGATTTCAACCCGGACATCTTCACCTGCGCGCACTTCGCCCTGATAATTCCCGCGCGCGTAAACATCCCCGCCATGAGGCTCATCTGCGAGCGTCACCGAAATGTCCAGGGTCCCGCCCTGACCATCACCCGTCGAGACGTAGGGCAATAGAACACCGCTTATAACCGCGGATACGTCTATGGAGATTTCTGTAGTATAGGTGTCTCCGGAATCTAATTCAAAGGGTATGGGCACGGGAATTGTTTCGTAATACGTCTCCCCATCTACCTCACCAACCAGGTTTACGGCAGCCGGAATACTCCTATAAATCCAACGCGATGCAGATACCCGGGTGAGCGGTTCCGAGTATATCGAGTGGAAGGCAAAAGCCCACAAGGCCGTCCCCAGGACGGTGACCAATCCAACCAACAGCACACCGACTCGGGCTGCCTTCTGCCATTGTTCTTTGAGCTTCGGGACACTCTCCCATGCAAACCAGAGCACCCAGGCGGCCAGCAACGCCAGTGTTGGATAGATCGGCAATTGGTAGCGCATGGCTTTGGTGAAATTGATCGACTGCCAGATGAACATGCCGGCTGTCCAGACCACCAGGATCAAATACCGCTCCCACCGTCCCCGAATCATTTCAACCAGAGCCCACCCCAAACCGATCCAACCCAGGACCGCAAGCGGTATGCCCATTCCCCATAGAATCAAATTTTTCAGTGAGAAGAAGACCGGGGCGCGGTCAGCCCACTGAAGCGCATAAGGAGCATCGGTGTTTCCTGCCTGTTGGCTTCGGACCTCCGCCATATTCGCCAGCCACTTCGGGTTGAACTTCACATTAAGGAAACCCGGCCCTTCAAAAGCGTAGGGTTGGAAAACACGGAAGACCAGGAGTGATAGGAGTGCTGCCGCGAACAAGAATACGAGCGTGCGGGAGATAACAGCGGACTTTTGATCAGAGGGGGCTTTCAGGATATTCGTGAGTCCAGCAAGCGCTACAGCAACCGCCAGAGGGGCTGCGCTGATCTTGGAGGCCACTGCTAGCCCTAGCATGACCCCAAAAAGCAGATAGTCACTGAGCTTCCCCTCGCCAATAACTCGAATCGAGAAATATAGACCAGCGAGGATAAAGACATTGGCGAGAGGGTCGACGACGAAGAAATGTGCGTGTTGGATCAATAAAACCGAAAGGGCTGTAAACAGCGCGGCCAGGATCCCCACCCGACGATTGAAGAGTCGCTCCCCAATCAGATATATCAAAAGAATCGACACGAGATCCGAGACTCCTGAAACAGCCCTCCCTAAAAGATGTACATCGCCCATACCAGACATCCCGGTCCATTCAGCCAGATAGCGGACGAGGAAGATCGGGAACGTACCATAGACAAAGAAACCATGTCCAGCGTTATGCGGGTTGAGAGGGGATGTATCTGTGTCGAAATATTCCCCAATGGATTGTGGAGGTTGGATCGAGGACTCAACCATCCAGAGAAAACGTTCGTCCGGGTGAAGATGGGTATTAGAATCCCAATTCAAGCCGGTAAAGCGTAGGTATGCAGCCAGACCGAGAACCGCGACCAGGAGAATCCCAACCACAAGATCCGAAAGAACCCTGGATCTTTCTTTTTCAGGCGGCTCGTGTTCTTGATCTATAGGCGTTTCAATTTCAGTCATCATCACTCGGTTTATCGAATTGCTTCTAGATTAGTGTCAGGGACGGAAGGCACTGACAGAATAATAAAATTCTTCCCCTCGATATCGTTTGGATACTCTGTAACCCGCGCAAAGGGGTACAGCTCCTTGAGCTTCTGTAGGGATTTAACGTCATCAGGATGGAGTAGAAAGAGCTGCGGCCTAGATTCGGAGGCCGTACTCGCAAAGTCCTCCGCGGAAATGGCGTAATCCCTGGTAGGTTGACCTGCATTTATCCCGACAAGCCGCGTGTCAACCCAATGGGGATAGGCAACAACATGCGCGGTTTCATAATCACCGATCGATTCAGCAAAATTCTGGATCACGGCGCCTGCTTCCGACGTATTCCAGGCAGACCGGAGAAAAAGATCTTGATATTCTTTGAAAACGAGATGGTAATTTAATCGACTCGCTATTAACAAGAGCAACCCTGTGAAGACAAGGCTAATGGCGGCCGTTCGCCGCCCTTTCCAATGAGTTTCGATCCAATCCGGAATTGCCGCAAACGCCAAACCAGCAAGGATGAAAACGGGCACAATCGCCCCCGCAGCCCGGTTGGTAGCAGGGTTCTCAGCTGGAAAGGCAAGCGATAGCGTGGAGGGAAGCTGGAGAATGGGGATCGAGATGAGAATGAACAAATCGATCCAGCGGCGGTAGCGCGCAAAGCGGGTCAGGGCGATAACTACTCCAAGAAAAAACAGAGCTCCAGTGACCCAATCCAGTGCTGGGCGGTGCGGGATGGAGTTTACCCATACTTCACCATTATCCCAGTTGAACATCTTCAAGCCATTCCAGACGTTTGAGAAGAAAATCTGTATTGCCGGCTCGGATAATTCCCTCTCGGCACTCCCGTAGCGCGTGGCCATCCTGTAGATCACCTCATCCGGGCGATTTACCGCAATTCTCACCAGGGGCATGAGTACAATCAGAGCGACGAGACCTGTGACTACGAGCAGTGTAATCATCTCCCGGCGCTGCTCACGTGAATCCTTAAACAGGAGGTACAGGCCAACACCAACGGCGATGGCGATGGGGATAACTCGCGCCGGGCTATACCCATGGAGTCCCATGCCGACGACTAACCCGCAAAGCAGGAAATCATTACGGTTGCGAGTACGGATTCCCTTGGCCAGGTAATAAAAAGCTGGTGCGACGAATAACGGGTAAAGTGGAAACCGAAGCCCCACCCGGCTGATCACATTCGGCCAGTAGGCGATCCCAGCCAGGACCATGGCCGCAAGAGCAACTCGCTTTCCCCCGACCTCTTTACCAAGGAGATAAATGAAGGGTAAGGTCAGAATCCCCGCCAGGACTGTGCCGATTTTCAATGTGAGGTGAGAAACCCCCGTGCCCAACCATTTGGACGTCGCTGCAGCCATGTAAAACTGCAGAGCCTCACGCCCGGTGTTCCTCGAGAAAAAGATCGAGAATTTTCCATTGAGCACATCGACGACATCCAGTAGTTTTTCAGCGTGATCGCTGACCATCTCCGGTGGAACCGTATCGAGGAGGTAGAACCTGAAGTAGATTGAAAGGCCGAATCCTGCAAGAACTAGAAGCTCCCAGCCAGAGAAAGTGAGGCGCAGATTTGGGTCAGCCAGCCAACTCTTGAACCTTCTCCACCAGCTCACTAGAGGGAATTCTCCATCCCAGAAAGCCAGCAGGACGGTGATGACAGAAGCGATCCAGAAGACTACGGTCAGAAAATCGAAGAGGTTATTCCCAGAGGTGAGGAAAGTCAGCAGAGAAAGAATAAGCGCCGCAGCTAATAATGCGGGACGATAGGAGACCGGACTGACTTTCTTGTTTGAAGTGGGGGGTGGTGTATAGTGAAAATCTTCTGCCCAGGTCCCCCAAGCGATAATGACAGCAGCCAGGATGTACAGTGCAATACTGATCCAGATCGACTCGCCCCGGCGTTCCAGGCCAAATTGCGCTGTAAGCGCGAGCAACAGCGCAACCGGTAATCGAAATTGAGATGCCGAAAAATGAAAGGTTGATAAGATTGCCTCTCGCTGAGGCTCTTCTTCCAACGCTAACGGCAGGTCAACAATTGCGCTCTCTTCAGTTCCTTCTGGAATGGGGAGTGGACGCCCACGAACCAGAGATTTGAGCCAATCGAGGACGCTCGGCTCGCCCAGATCTTGTGGATTGGATTCGGGATTTGGGTTAGGTTCCGGCTCAGGTGAGGTCATTGTTTGCGCACCAGATAGAAGCTATAGGTTCCGTCCTCGGTCGGCGACGTATCATAGTATCGTCGCACCAGCCGATCCGTCAAACCAAGATTCCATCGATAAGGGGCGAGAATCCACTTGCCGAATAGTTTGTGCGGGAGTAGGCAGGGTCCACCGAAGTAATGCCCCCACTCCAGAACATGCAGTGAGGACGGAGGAAAGTAGCGGAAGGTCCTCTCGATCGTGAACCCGGCTGCCGATAATCGCCGTTCCCAACCCCCCTCATCGTCGAGATTAATCGTTCGCGACATGCGCATGAACCAACTTTCATACGACCTCCCCAGAGCCGAAAGACCTACTCCTGCGAGCTTCCGGGGGAGGCTCAACTGCGTGCGATAGCCCGGGTTGGGCACCGTGAACACAAATGGTGCTCCCGATTTTAACACTCGACCCACATCTTGCAGGACCGCGTCAAGATGCGGTATGTGTTCAAGCACCGAATTGCTGAAAGCCGAAGCGATTGAATTGTCCGGGAGCGGCATGCGCGCCCCATCTCCTTGCAAAAGGAGATCATACGCATGGCGTGACTGGGTTTCACGCATTATCGGAAGATCAGGGTCTACGCCGATCTCAATCGGGCGGTCAAACGCGATCGTTGCAAAATGCCCATCCCCACAACCTACATCGAGTGTCGGTGACGGGAGATCCAGGCCTTCATAGTAGCTGGCTTCAATCGCACGTAGAAGTGCTCGGAAGTACGGTAGATCGCGCAGATGCAGCCATAAATAATCTTTCGCCATTTATTATTGAGTTTCACACTTTCGAAATTAATTCGGCAAACATGGTTTCATACTTTGCCGATACAACTTCGCTTGAGTATTGTGCAATGACGCTGGCACGGTCGCGCCTGTAGTCCGCAGGATTCCTGATGACCTGGAGCAGGGCAGCGGCCAGCTTGTCCGCATCCCCAGGAGTGAAGGTTAAACCCATGCCCGTTGCTGTGGTAGGTTGCCGGACCCCGGGTAGGTCACTGGCCACAACCGGTGTTCCCGAGAGCATCGATTCCACCTGAACCATCCCGAAACTCTCCGTGCTGTTTAAGCTGGGGAGCACCGTAACATCGCACAAATTAAAGAAAGCCGCAAACTCACTCTGCTGGAGAATTCCTAAGAAAGCCCAATGGTCACCAAGCGCCTCGATCTGTGGGAGAAGGCGGCGGCGATATGCTTCCTCACCCAGTACATTTTCATGCTGACCGACGTAAAGAACGCGGGCGCTCGGCATTTCTTTGAGAACGATCGGCATCGCCTGAGCGAGCACCTCGGCACCTTTCTCAGTCGCCAGGCGTGCGGCCATGCCAATTACAGGTTGTCCCTGGACAATATTGAAGCGCTCACGCATGGATTGGATAACGAGGGGATCCGGTTCAGGCATTTCGATCGGAGGCGGAATGACGTCGACCTTCCCGAGCCATTTATTTAAAATCGATGATTCTTCCGCATAATCCCGCGAGTTAACAACGATCACATTCGCGGTTTTTGTCGAAATCATATTCGCCAAATTTGAGACCCAGTTTGCGACCGCGTTCAAAGGTGAGGAGGGCAGCAGGAGATCGCAATGGTAGGTCATCACTACAGGCACGCCAAAGGCGCGGCCAAGAAGCGCAAGAGGAGCAGCTTCGAGCTGCGGGACGTGCAAGTGAAGGATGTCATGCTCAGGGATCAAACGGGCAGCTCGGTAGAGGAAAGTGGGCATGATCGGACCTTTACTCACATTAAACAAAACCGGTACCCGTATTACATCCACACCATCCATTTTTTCAAGCGGTTGAAGAGATTGCTCGTATTGTGAAGTTAAAACCGTCACCTGGTGTCCGTGAGAAACAAGTATTCGCGCCAGACGTTCCGTGTATACCGTCAGGCCAGAAAAATGAGGGCGATAGTAATAAAGTGTGTTTAGAATGCGCATATCAACCCGCTTGTTGATTCGAGCCTGTGGAGAGCCACTTGCGAATATCATGGTACAACCCTGAGATAGTCTCTCCTTCGTTGAGCAAAGCTATGAAACCGAAGAGAGATCCTAATGAATAAACCATTCCATGAATAGTGAGTGAGATGGCCAGGGCCTCCGCTGTTGGAACACCAAACACAGAAAGCGCCAATACTCCTGCCGCCTCAAACACACCGAAATAACCCGGCACAGATGGGATGGCTCCACCAAGCAATGTTATCGTTAACATGAAGAACGCCCAGGTCCATTCCGCCTCGGGAATAAAGGCTCTCATGATCAACCAATACTCTACCCCGGCGAGAGTCCATGTGAGCAACATCCAACCAAGGCTCGTAAAAAACAAGCGAGGATCTTGAAGCGCCTGCAAGCCTTGCCGTACGCGTTCCCAAGCGGGCATCCAACGCTTTTCGCCTCCGGGAAGCCGGCTGACAACGCTTTCTATCCATTCAGGCTTGCGGACAAGAAGCCAAAGAACGGCAATAATAATAGACAGGACAACGGCGATGGATAATCCAGTGCGTGGTACGTTGGGAAGGCCGGCGACGTGAGGAAGTAGTGCGAAAAGCAAACCTAAGGCAATAGCGAGATCAAACAACCGTTCAACAAGGATTGAGGAAAGGACCGATAATATCGATCCGCCCGGATGCCGACCCAGTAGAACAGCCCGTCCCACCTCACCCAGGCGCCACGGGAGAACGTTGTTTAGAAGATAGCCTTCATTCAGCGCAGCAAGTACACGGCCGAATCCATACTTGTTATTCATCATTGTTTTCCATGCCGCCGTACGCGCCAGCATGGATGCCAGATAAACAACGACCGCAAGGAGCAAGAAGCGCGCGTCCATCCGCTTTAACGCGGCGAGGAGCGGTTCCCAGCCAGCCCAGCGTAGGACCAGGTATAGCGCAACAGCGCTGATGAGTATTCCCAGTAGGAGGCCAAGAAATCTACGCGAGTTTCGTGACATTGCCATCAGGCGGGGATTATACACCGTTGACGATGCAGGCACCGCTTTTCGTCCACACAAACCACGCTTGGGCCGTTTCATCCATCTTCAGGCACCCACCCCCTCCAGATAATCGGAGAACAATTTTCTCATTGTGATTCTCTGGCAGACTCCTATTCAAGATGGGAATACGGCCTCCAGCAAGTCGTCTGTGCTTCGTGCTTGAGCGTCTTTTCGCAGCCATGTTAAGAACTCGATATTCCCCTTCGGGCCATGCAAAGGGGAACAAATGAGCCCCTGAGGCGCAAGCGAGTGTTTAAGGGCAAAATCCAGGATTTGCTGAGTTACATCACGATGCACTGCGGGATCACGAACAACCCCACCCCTTCCAACGCGATCTGGCCCAGCTTCAAACTGCGGTTTGATTAAAGCGATCACATCTCCCTCCTGCTTTAACCATCCAGCGATGACCGGCAGCAGCTTCCGGAGTGAGATAAAGGAGACATCCATCGTTACAAGATGGACGCGCTCAGGAAGGGCTTCCAAGTAACGAGCGTTCGTCTTCTCAATCACCACAACACGGGCGTCGTTTCGTAATTTCCAATGGAGCAACCCCTTACCCACGTCGATCGTATACACTCGCGCAGCCCCATGTTGCAGGAGACAATCGGTGAACCCTCCCGTGGAAGCACCGACATCGGCACACAGTCGCTCCTCCACGGTCACTGCAAATGTTTCCATTGCTGCTTGTAATTTCTCTCCTCCGCGTGAGACAAATCGTGGTCCGGAGGCTACCTCGATCAACATCCCCGGTTCTGCTTTTTGAGATGCTTTGTGAATCAACTGTCCTTCCACTCGAACGAGCCCGGCCATGATCAATTTTTGCGCCGTGGAACGGCTTTCGGCGAGACCGCGGTCAACGAGAAGAAGATCGATGCGTTTCTTGCTGGACATAATCCCGATTGTACTGCAATCTGCATGTTCAACCCATTTTCAGGAGGGCATATCATGATCTAGGCGGCTCCTCTCTTGCCCCCCCCCGAGGTTCCTGCTATTATGCGGCCCATGCTCAAAAATCTACTGAAGGCCATGCGCCCCAAGCAATGGATCAAGAACGGCATTATCTTCACGGCCCTTGTTTTCGATCAGCAATTATTAAACCTGTCTTCCTTCCTTAGAACCCTTGGAGGGTTCTTTATATTCTGTTTGGGAGCAAGTGCGGTCTATCTCATCAACGACCTTGTTGACCTCGAACAAGACCAGCAGCACCCTGTGAAGCGAACGCGCCCGCTCGCCTCAGGAAAACTCTCAAAGAACGTCGCAACAGTTGCCGCGGTTCTCTTCTCGGTCACAGCTCTCGGCCTCGGATTCTGGCTCGAAATCAAGTTCGGTCTCATCCTTCTTACCTATATGGTTTTGAACTTGTTATATTCGTTCTACCTTAAACACATTCCCATCATCGATGTCCTTGTCATCGCCGCCGGCTTTGTCCTCCGCGTAGGGGCAGGAGTAGTGCTCATCACGGTTCAGCGTTTTTCCCCTTGGATGTATGTATGCGTCACTTTAATCTCCCTTTTCATGGGTTTGGGGAAGAGGCGCGCAGAGATGGTTCTATTAGCAGACGATGCGAATTCTCATCGACGCGTGTTGGATGGCTATACTCTCTCGTTCATCGACCACCTACTTTCGATTGTCTCCAGCACAACGATCCTCGCATACTCTCTCTATACCTTCACCGCGGAGAATCTCCAGGGTAATTACTTGATGATGTTAACGATCCCCTTTGTAATCTATGGGATCTTCCGCTATCTATATCTTATCCATGTTAAAGCCGAAGGCGGCGCACCGGAAGAACTCCTTCTTTCCGATAAACCGCTCGTGGCCACGGTTGCACTCTGGGGTTTAACCGCCGTCGCCATCTTATACTTCTCCCTATGACCCTGGCCAGCGCTTCTGGCAAAGCTATACTCTTCGGGGAACACGCGGTCGTTTACGGTCAGCCCGCAATAGCTGTCCCTCTTTCCCATATCTGTGCGACGGTTCAAGTTGAAAACCTCGATCCAGGAACGACAGGCGTTCTCATCGAGGCCCCGGACATCAGCCAGTCCTATTGGCTCCACAAAGCGGATGGGGAGAATCCATTAACATCCGCGGTGCGCCTCACGCTTGACGAACTCGGTGTGGAAGCGCCTGTAGATATCCATTTGACCATCCGCTCGCAGCTCCCCATTGCCTCGGGGCTCGGATCAAGCGCGGCTGTCTCGGTTGCCGTCATCCGCGCTTTGAGCGCCCATCTCGAGAAACCACTCGAAGTTGAAACGATCTCCAAGATCGCCTACAGAGTCGAGTGCCTCCATCACGGCACACCCTCCGGGATCGACAACACCGTAGTTGCCTACGAAAAACCGGTCTACTTCATTCGCGAAAACGAACCAGAACTTATCCCGATTTCCTCTCCGCTCAATTTGATTATTGGGGACACGGGCGTGTCGATGAGAACTTCTATACCTGTGAGCCTGCTGCGTGAGCGCTGGGAAAAAGACCCGGGGACATACGGGGGATGGTTCGAAGAGATTGGTGAAATCGTAATAAATGCCCGTACAATGCTCGAAACGGGCTCTATCGAGTCCTTGGGAACTCTGATGGATCAAAACCAGACGCTGCTGGAAGATATGGGGCTTAGTTCATTTGAACTTCAACGCCTTATCAGAGCAGCTCGCAAGGCAGGCGCTCTAGGCGCCAAACTTTCAGGTGCAGGAATGGGCGGTATCATGCTCGCACTTGTTGAGCCGGATACTGCGCAAATCGTTGAAACCGCTCTTAGCGAAGCTGGAGCAAAACAGGTTTTCATAACAGAGGTGGCCGAATGATTTTCCTCAAGCTTGGCGGCTCATTGATCACAGAGAAATCGCAGACCGAAACCGCTCGCCTGGAAGTGATCGATAGGTTGGCCGCTGAAATCCAGGATGTTCGCAGGGAGAACCCCGAATTAACACTCCTTCTCGGGCATGGTTCGGGGTCTTTTGGCCACCATGCTGCCGCGAAATTCGGTACTCATCTTGGCGCATCGACAACTGAGGATTGGAAAGGGGTCGCCGCGGTCTGGAAAGCGGCGAATAAGCTGCACCGGTTCGTTATGGACTCACTACTTGCGGCTGGTCTGCCGGTCATCTCTTTCCCTCCTTCCGCTTCTGCTCTCGCACAGGACGGTGAGTTGATAAGCCTCGCAATCCAACCGATTCAACAAGCGTTGTCAAAAGGCCTGATTCCCGTGACCCATGGCGACGTCGTGTTCGATGAAACTAGAGGAGCAACAATCGCCTCAACTGAAGCCATCTTCTCCTATTTAACCGAGACAATAAAACCCACCCGCATCTTACTTACAGGCCTTAGTCCAGGTGTATACAATCGTTCCGGGAAGATCCTACCCTCAATCACCCAGGCCGAATTTGCAGAACTCTTTTTCGCAGATGATGAGCCACTGGATGTTACCGGCGGCATGAAAACGAAAGTCAAGTACGCGCTGGCATTCTCAAAAAAATTACCGGGCGCTGAAGTTCGCATCTTATCTGGCGAGGTTCCCGGCCACTTACGAGAGATACTTCTCGGCTCACCGAAGGGGACGCTGATCACGTATTAACAATCTTACCCGTCATCTGCGCAATCAGTTTCTAATATTCAGGTGGGAAAACGCGTCCACTTCAGGGAAGGACGTAACTTGATATCAATCACCGATTGCTCTAGACTTCGATCAATAACTAAATAAATATACAATCAATTAGGAGGTCGAGAATGAGTGATCGCAAAAAGGTCACCCTGCGAACATTGTTTAAATAGGTTGAGGATGGCGTGCCAATCACAATGCTGACGTGCTACGACTACCCGACCGCCCACTTCCAGGAGCAGGCAGAAGTCGACATAATTCTAGTCGGCGATAGCCTGGGCATGACGATGCTGGGCTATGATTCAACGCTGCCGGTGACCATGAACGACATGATACGGCATACGCAGGCGGTCCGGCGCGGCTCACCTAATGCCTGGTTGATCGGCGATATGCCCTATATGAGCTATCAACCGAGTGTGGAGACAGCCATACGCAGCGCAGGCAGGTTCATGGCAGAAGCCAGTTGTGATGCCATTAAACTTGAGGGAGGAGCTGAGATCGTCCCGCAGATTAAGGGCATCCTGGCTGCAGGGATCCC